>CAKQNH010000137.1 GCA_934255105.1 uncultured Pirellulaceae bacterium | reverse complement strand
ACCAAAGTTTTGCACGGCGGTAATGAGACCGGATAACACTGGTGCCAGCGGTGCCAACAGTGCATAAATCGAGTCGCGGAACAGGTAGATCGCTCCGGTTAACGCAGCGATTATTGCGAGTGGATAGGCAAGCCCAGAGAGGAGTCCGAGCACGCCGGAGATACCCATTACGACGCCAGAGATAATTGCCGAGGTGGCGAGGAATCCGAGCCCCAGGGTTAGGAGTACTCCGCCCAGGGCCGCGCCAGCGGCCATGATAATGCCGAGCCATTTAACCAATGGTTTGTTGGCTGAAATGAAAGCGGCGATCGCTCGGCCGACTTGCGCTCCCACGCTGAGCACGGCCATCATCGGACCTTTGATGGCTTCGCCTATTTCGATCAAGACGGATTCTGCAGCGGATTTGAGGCTAAGGAATTGACCGATGACAGAGTTGTTCATGGTGGCGGCCATGGCAGCGGCTTTGCCATCGGCGTTCTGAAGGGCGTCAGTCATCTTGCCAAGTGCGGCGGAGTTGTCGGCCAGAATGATCGCGGACTTGGCGTGCAGTCCGAAGAGCTCTTCGAATTTCTGCAGCTTGTTGAGCTGGGTCATGCCGGCCGTTTTAGCGGCCAGGTCGCTCATCAGTGCGGAGAGCGGCCGAATGTTGCCAGCGCTGTCCGCGATGGAGACGCCGAGCTGCCTGAGCGAGGCGATGGCGTCGGGTTGAATGAGCCGCTTGAAGATCCCTTGCACACCGGATCCAGCAATGGAGGCCTTCAGGCCAGAGTTGCCGAGTATGCCGAGAGCGGCCGAGACATCTTCAACGGTTTGCCCAGCGGCTTTGCCTTGGGCTGCAGCGTAGGTGAAGGCTTCGCCCATCTGCTCGATGGACGTATTGCTGGATGTGGCCGTGGCGGCGAGCACGTCGGCTACTCGAGCAGTTTGGGTGGCACTGAGGCCAAAGGCGGTGGTGACGTCGGAAATGATGTCGGCTGCGCGACCGAGCTCCATCCCTCCAGCAGCAGCGGTCATTAGGACGGGACCAATGCCGTCCATGATTTGCTCCGCACTCATGCCAGCCATGGCGAGGTACTTCATGCCCTCGGCTGCTTCGGTCGCGGAGAATCGAGTAGTCGCTCCAAGCTGTTTGGCCTTTTCACGCAGGCCGTCGAGCGCGGCACCGGTGGATCCGGAGACAGCGGCGACTTCCGCCATTTTGCCGTCAAAGCCGCCAAAGATGACTCCGACGGCTGCGAGTGGGGCCCCGAGTCCGGTCATGGCTGCGCCACCGATGCCAGCGAAACTGGAGCCGATGCTGGAGAGGCTGGAGGAGAATCGCTGCAGCTTGGCCCGTGCGGCCTTCAGGCCGGCTTCGAGTTTGTTGCGGAGACCGAGTTCGACTACGGCGCGGCCAGCTAGGATTTCTCGGACAGACATAGGGGATTGCCGATTTGAGATTGATGATTGCAGATTTGGCTAGCGGACGGCTCCGGACCAGGGGCCGATGATGTTGCCAGCGGCAACCTCCTTGGTGAGACCAGGTCCCATGAAGGGATGTGCGCTATATCGTCCGGGCACACGGCGTGACTTTGTGCCTGGCCCGCGGTACTGGCCAAAGTTCCAGACGTTGCTGTTGACCGGAGCCCACTGCCAAACGGATGCGGTACCACCCTTTTCGAGCAGCTCGGGGACAGTGCGTACCGATCCTCCGTGGATCTTCTTCTTGAGCCCAACGGGGCCGACGACTACGGTGTGGTGAGCGGGGTTGTAGGCAAATAGGATGTAGCGGAGGTTGTTAATCGGCTCCCGAGAGCGAACGAGCGGGGGCTGGCCAGGGCGGGCGACGACTTGACGGCCGCGTTTGAATCGACCGTCGAGACCGCGTTCTACTAGGCGACGGCCGTTGCGTTGGCCGACGCGGCGGAGGATGTCTGTGCGGACTCGGCGACGTAGGAAGGCTCCTTGGCGGGACATGACACGACGCTCGGCTTGTGTGACGGCCGAGAGGACTCGGGGGGAGTCAAAGAAGAGATGTTTGACTTTGGCGTCGAGGGTGAACATGGGGAGCAGGTTTTGGGGAGCAGGGGTGCGCTTGAACGGCAGGGGACTGCCGTTCTACTCTAGGATCTGCTTGCGGGCTTCGACGAGGGCTAGGGAGTCGTGCCAGGCACGGAGGTCTGCAGGGGTGAATTCGTCAGCCGCGCGGGCAACGGGGCGACATCGCTTGCGATAGGGATTCAGCTTGTCGGGGTGGATCGGTTTGGCGGATTGTGCGGCGAGTAGGGCGGCCGTATGGTCCCAGGCGGCGATGCGTTTGCCTTCGAGCGCCGCAACGATGGATCGTAGGGTAAGACCGTCGGGTGGGAGTCCGAGCTCTCCAATGAGCTGCCAGAGGTCTCGCCAGAAATGATCTGGTCGAGGTTTGCGTCGACTTGGGCCATCCGGCGGGTGAGCTCCGCGTGGATGGCGTCGTCGACCTTCGGCGAGCTGAGCTTCTGGAGCATCGCTTGGTTGCTGATTTCCGCGGCCTGCAGGGCTTTTCGCACGACGCCGGCGCGCAGCACGTCGCGGAACCGGTGGAAAAAATCTATGAGGCCTGCGACGATGGCGTCAAAGCACTCGGTGAGCCGCTCGGGTTGGTCGGTCATCAGGGCCAGGAATTCGGCTTCGGTGAGGTCGAACGACTCCCAGGCGGGACGATGGACGGCTACGGCGAAGTCGGCGGCGTCGTAGCTGTCGGAAAAGATGGCGGCCAGGCGATCGTTGTCTTTGATGTCGTAGCCGGCAGCCTTCAGGCGGACAACGGCCGGGACATCGAGGAACGTAGACCAGAGGTGGCCGTTGGCGTCACGCCAGCCGAGCTGGTTGGTTGGGGTGGTCATTGGAGATTGCAGATTTTGGATTGGGGATTAAGGACTGGAGCGGCGAGGATAGCAGTCGTGGGCATGCTACACGTCGGTGGCGTATTGGTCAGAGTCAACAGGGTCGGTGAGATGGGCTTGGTCGAGTGGTGAATCAACGTCGACGACTGGGCTAGTTTCGATCAACGCGGGAGGAGGGGCTAGGAGTTCGTCGACACGAGCGGCTAGGATGCGTGTGGTAGTGACGTTCCCAGAGGTTCCGTTTTGTACCGCAGACAGCCGGATGGATTGGCTGACCTGGTCCTTGAGTTCTCGGTTGGGGTCGAGCTTGTCAAGGGCGGCAGCGGCTTCGATGATGCGTGATACGGCAACGACGACGAGGGACATGAGAGACTCCAGGATAGGCGTGTTTGAGACTGCAGATTTGAAATACCAGATTAGGCTATCGTCGCAGTTGCGGGACGGCTAAAGGCGGGCGGGCTAGCGCAGGCCACCTGCTGTGCGATAGGCCAACATCAGACGTTTGTGCTTCAAGAGGCGTCGGCCGCCAATCGTCACTTCCTCCAGGGCGAGCTGGTAGTCGCCGATGCGCAGCGATTTGAAGGCGGCTGCGGCAAGGTGGACGGTTACAGAGGTAGCGGAGGTTCGAACTACCGACCCGTCGGCGGCAGTGGGAGCGGGCACGCCAGTCACACGCAGCAATCCCGCTACGCTGTCGATCTCGACGTCAGGAATCGGGCTGTTGACGCAGCGACGAAGAGTCACGATCAGCCGACTGCCGGCAGTAGTAGCGGCCGTGATCACTGCATCGAGATCGTTGCCCAACGGCCAATCCTCCGGCTCACCCGTCGACGGTCGATCGACGGTCACCGGTTCGCCAGTGAGGCCGAAGTTCATTCCAATTCCAAAGCTCATAATTACTCCCGATAGCCTGCTAGGCGTTCTGTCGTCGGATCAGTCAGTGCCGCCCCGCCTGGCTGCTTAGCCGACTTCGCCGGCAGCAGCTCCGTACTAGTGCCGCGCTGGTACGTGCGCAGCACCTGCACACCCGCCAATTCTTCGATGATTTGGTCAGCCTCGGCCAACTTGCGGGCTGCTATCGCGTTTTCGAGAAGTCCGCCGGGGTCTTTGCCAAAGTCTTCGTCGATCTTCAGCAGGCTGACCGTGCTTGCCGGTGCTGACACTGCGGCATTTGCGGCTATCGTCGACTGGGTAGCGGCAGTCGTGGACTGTGCGGACGCAATGGCAGACTGTGTAGCTGCAGCCGCTGCATTCGCCACCAATCCCCCTGCACCCGTCCCTAGCTGTGGGTCATTCTTAAACCCTGCGAGGATCTCAGCCACAGTCGGAGCTGTACCAGTGCCGCCTTCGACGAGGTTCCGAACAAGGTAGTATTCGATCGCCTGGACCGGCTTGCTTTCGCTATCCACAACGTCGCCTGGCTCGTAAGCGACGATCAGGGATTCTGTAGCGAATGGCGCACGGGATAGAAACGCCTCTTGTGTATACGAGCCGTTGCCGTCCCAGCCTGACAGCGTGATCGTTCCACTCGATCCGATTAGCGAAATGCCCGCGTAGCCTGTTACTGTGTCGTTCCAGGTTATGGTGAGCTTCGTTTCGTTCACAGCAGCGTTGGTTAGCGTGGCCGTGGATGGTCCCGCCGCTGCTTCTGTCGTGACCGTAACATCGCTGCCGTAGCCCTCGCCCTCCGCGCTTTCGCCGAATGCCCTCGCGTAATACGTCGTCGCAGGTGCTAGGTTTGTTAGGTTGGCGCTAAACGCCCCGGTTCCTGTCCCCTCAATTACGATCGAATCCGCCGTTGTCGGATTCGGAGAAGTCGAATAGCAAATCCCACGCGTGGTTACCGCTGAACCGCCGTCGGATGTTACGTCACCTGCAACTGTCGCAGTTGTGGATGTTACGCCTGAAACGGCCCCGGTTGTGACTGTCGGTATTGTCGCTGGCGTCGTGATCGTAGCATCGCTGCCGTATCCTGTGCCTTCCGCGTTCGTGCCGAATGCCCTCGCGTAATACGTCGTCGCAGGTGCTAGTCCTGTTAGGTTGGCGCTAAACGCCCCGGTCCCAGAGCCGGATAGCTCAACGGTGTCGACTGTCGTCGGATTCGGAGAAGTCGAATAGCAAATCCCACGTGCAGTTACCGCCGCCCCGCCATCCAGTGTTACATTACCGGCAACTGTCGCGGCTGTCGCAGTGACCGAGGACACTGCCCCGGTCGTAACCGTGGGTGCCACCGCCGCTCCACCGCCTGAAACCGAAACCGCAAGCGGTTCGGCTGCGGTGTACGCACCCGAGTGCGACGCGCCGAGCGTATGCGTTCCAGCCGTGCCGGGGGTGTAGTCGAAGGTAAATCCATCCACTCCTTCCGGCAATGACACCGGCGCTCCTGGTACTGGGCCGTCGCCGTCGGTGGTTATTGTGACTGTCTCGCCTGGCTCTGCGTATCCCAACGCACGAGCGCGAATGGTTATCGGGTTTCCCGCGATATACGGTTCGGGGGTTACGGTTTCCAGAGCGAGTCCCAACACCGGCGGCCACACCGCCGCGTTTCCTGGGGTGACATCTCCGGCGGTCTTCGCGAATACTGGGCCGCTGCCTTTTTGTGCTGTGCCGCTGTTCCATTCTGATGCCGTTCCGACTAGGAATACTTCTGGCGGACTTCCTGTAACGCCCTTTCCGGTCGCTCCGATCAGGTCAGCGGAACACTTTGCACGAATAAGAGGGTCTGAGAAGTCCAGGAATTGGTTTACCCACAGGGCGAACATGTGGACCGTGCCGCCTGTCAGCGTGCTCGACCCGGTTCCTCCGAACACTAGCTGCCGGTTGGTATTTGAGAAGCCAATCTTCCCATCAGCGACCCAACTACTCGGAGATACAGACTGCTCTACGCCGTCTATCCAGAACTGTATGCCCGTCAATGGGTCTGGGTCCGACAAATCAACGGAGACTAAAAGCTCAACCGGCGATCCTGTCCCTACTACGTTATTGGCAGAGTCCCATCCAGCTATAGATGCGAACAGTGCGTCCCGAAACTCAAATCGCAGTTTATTTGTCCCGCTCAACATCCGCAATCTCACTGAGGCTGTTGCGCCAACGTCGTTCCCAATGATGTAGTCAGTCGTGGTCCCTGGTGTAATATCGGCTAGAAGTGCAAAGGATACCTTGGTGGTGTCGGCCCCCAAAGAGCTACCGTTCGGAGTCTGAAATCGCTGCGTGCGATTGAATACGACAGATGGAAACTGCACGCTAGATAGGGTGGTCAAGAGCCATGTGCTTCGATCAGCTCCAATGGTTACGTCCACAGTTCTCTGCGTAACGTTGGTTGCAGCCGACATAGTCCGCACTTGTAAGTATTGCCCGTCCGTGACCGTCCCCGTAGCGGAGGTCCAGGCCCCAGCCCCGGTTCCCATGTGGTCGTCTGCAATGCGATACTCGCCACCGACAATCGAGATTGGCAGCGTAGTATTTTGAGCGTGAACTATTGCCCAGTTGCTTGTTGTGAGCGTGGATTTCGGCGCTTGGCTGACGGTGCGAAAGCCAGCATAGGCGGGTGTCTCGCTCCATGGCTTTACGTCGCCTGACCAGCGCGCAAGAAACGTCGCGGCAGTGTCGCTCGGACGGACGGCACCATACTCCGAAAACCCAGCTTTTGGCTTAAAGGCGTCGATGACTTTATCTGCGGTATCTACGTCAGCCCAGTCTGCTGGCCCGTCGAAGTGTGTCGCGTAGAGATTGGAGACGCTGCCCAATCCCGTTTCGATGTTTGCAGACCGCGTGTCTACATGATCAGTGCCGGTAATTCGCTCAACTATGTTCCGTCGGGCGAATTCCCGTGATTGGTAGTCCTCGTCAGTCGTCAGGCTTAGTGCAGACTGGCCCACCGTAGCAGCCGGGATCGACGGGCCTCCCCTGGCTGTGTTTGGGTTAGGGACTAGCTCAGTCCCCGTTGGTGCATTGTATTTAGGATTGGTGATGGCGGTGTTGCGATAGATATAACTGCCAGCCGATCCACTGCCGGGCCAGCTACCGACAGTAATCCCCTTAGACGATATGCGACTAATGAACACGTTGTCGATGCACTTTAGGCCAACAAATGGATAGCCGGGAGGCGTATCGGAGAGGAACAGGCGTTGCGCCCCGCCGCGAGCACCGGGGCGGTACCACCCTAGGTTGCCAGCGATGAACAGGTTGGCGATAGGTGTTGTGCTGTCGTCGCCCTGTTGTACGTCTCGGCTGAATATCTGGATGTAGTCGCAATGCGGATTCCCATTGTCCTGCGGAACCCCGAACGCATCCACGAACTCGTTGCCGGTGATTTCGACGGAGGCGATAGGAGTGAAGTTTAGCTTCGGAAATCCGAAGGAAATGAAATCCTGATACATTCGGCGAATAGTGTTTCGCCTGATTTTGTACGTTACTCCCCCGGCTGCGCCGAATTTTATTCCAGACGACAAGTCCTCGAAAATACAGTCTTCGATTGTTAAGTCGCCTCTGTACGACCCGTCCGACCCGAATCCGTATGGGTATGTGCCTGCCATGCGATTGTAGGTCGCGTCACCGCCCGGCGCGCCAAACTCGGGGTATCGGGTGTGATCTGCTGCAGGGTCGAACGGGGCGTACCCTTCTGGCTCATAGCCACAGCGAACAAGGCAGTTTTTTATTACCAGCTGATCGCAATCCCCTATGCCGTAGATCAGAGATTCAATCCGACCGCTGTCGGTGGGAACATCTGCGCATTGGATCTTCACCCCATCAATCGTGATACCTTGGGCGTTGCTAATCTTGATCCCGCCCGCCGTCGCCACCTGTGGAGTCTGTGCCGTGATCGTAACGCCGCTGGCCGTTGTGTTGGAGACTAAAAGACGCCCATAAGTCACCGCGTCGCGTAGTTCGATGATGTCGCCACTGACGGCAGACAAGAGCATCGACGCGAACTCAGAATCGTTTGCTGGACTGTACGTTGCCATTTATGTCCTATTCTCTCGCTAAACTTCCCAGTGCAATCAACTCACTCGCTGCCTTCGCCGCGCTCGCGAAACGCGATTCGTTAAGTAGAAGTCGTGTATGGGGCGACTTCTACGAGGACGTCGGATTCGTCGTGATCGACTTCCTTGAGCGTGACATCGTAGGAGGTGTTGTTCTCATCATCCTCGTCGCGGTCGAGCTGAGTGACGACGAACGGACCACGCACGCCCTTGGCACCCACGGTGGCTATGGCACGATCGGTGAAGGCGCAGTCCATCGTCGTCTCGGCATCAAACGACGCTTGGAGCGCAGCGAGCACAGCGTCGACGCCGGCCGGATCGGGCTTGGTCTCGTACTTGAAAGTGATCTCGTAGGCTTTGTAGCCAGTGGCGGTCTTCTTGTTGGCGGCTCCGCGATAGTGGTATTCGCTGGTGGCGCGGCTTTGCGGTCGCTTGAGGCCGCTGATACGTTTGAACTCGGTCCAGATCGGGACGGTGTAGGTGCCGGTGTTGTAGTAGGCTTTGTTCTTGCGGCCTTCCATGGCGGGAATCCTTCGGTAGCAGTGTGTAGGGCTGGGATGTGCGCGTGCCTACTGCCTGCTGCTGTGGGATGAAATTCAGTCGTCGCTGTGTTCGAAGTGGTAGATGAGGCGGACGACGCCGACAAAGAGGGAGTTTTCAAGGAGGAGGTCGGGCCGGTATAGGGGCGTGTTTTCGTAGCGACGGAAGTCACAGTTGGCGGGCCGCTGGTCTCGCATGGATCCACCGGGACGAAAGAGGTCTTTCAGCCGGCCAAGATCTGCGACTCGGGCGTCACACCAATCGGTGCTAATGCTCTGCTCGTCGCGCGTTTCGCGGTCGGGGTGGGCGGCTTGCAAGGCGACGTCTATGGCGAGCTCGCCGTCGACCAGGTGCCGACGTGGGTTGTCGGTGTCGTCGCCACCTATGGCGAGGATCCAACGAGGTGTCCGGAGCTGCTTCGCGTCCATGTACGGGGCGTATCGACGCTCGACGGTCACGCCGAGGGCGGTGGTGAGCGCGGGGGCGAGGGCGGTGGAAAGAGCGATGATGGGTTCGGACATGGGCGGGAGAGTTGAGAGTTGAGAGTTGAGAGTTGAGAGTTGAGAGTTGAGAGTTGAGAGTTGAGAGTTGAGAGTTGAGAGTT
>CAKQNH010000136.1 GCA_934255105.1 uncultured Pirellulaceae bacterium | reverse complement strand
GGGCAGGCCTATGCTGATGCCCAAGGTGTTGCCCGACATGATGACCGTGATAGCCTTGCCCTGCATGTGTTCGGGGACCAACCGCGTGCCGTAGGCTGCGATCATCGGCCACATCACACCCGCACAAATCCCGCCGACGATGCGGAAGGCGATGATGACCGCATAGGACGACGAGAGACCGACGACGATATTGGAGGCCGCGAACCCGATCAGCAGCACCATCAGCAGCGTTTTGCGATTGAATGCGAGCGTGGCGCTGACCAATGGAATGGCAGCAATGGCGGAGGCCAATGCATAGACTCCGACCAGAAAGCCAACCTGGCTCTCCTCAACGCTCAGCCCCTTGGTCATCTGCGGCAATATTCCAGACGGCACCAGCTCGGACAGAATACCGACAAAGGTGACACTCGCCATCAGGCTCAGGATAAACCAGGGACAGGTCTGATGTTCATCAGTTGTGGATAGAGTGGACATGTTGGTCGTTCGTCTTTGCAATTGCACTTGTTTTATTTTCTCACGTCTAGCACCCGACTGCGATGTGCTTCACTTCATGACATCTCGGAAAGTTTTGCGGGCGTCCTTAATGTCAGCCTGAACCTCCCTTTCGGGCCGATCCTGAAGCATGGCGATCTCGAACAGTTCGTAGGCTTCCACGACGCGAAGCACAAACGCCTGCCGCTGGGCCTTTGGCATCGCTCCGAGCAGAGCTTGCATGCGGTCCCTCAGTTCCCGCGTCTGATGCGTCTCTGGCTGCTCTGCTGCGGGAGAGGTCTCATCGCTGGAGATCGTGTCCTCAAGAGTGATCGTTTCGTCTTCGCCCAGCAGCCAGCCCCACCATTCCTGATCGTCCACTTGGAGCAAATCCTCCGAATGCGGCTCGTCTGCGGGCTGGTCTAACGACTTTTTCACTCGCGGCTGTGGCTCGATCTTTTCGTCGAGCGCTTCGTCCAAAAGTTTCACCAGCCACAGATCGAGCGGCATCTCTCGCGGTCGTTCGGCGAACCGTAGCCAGGCGCGAGCCAGCACCTCATTGAGCAAATCGTCCGTAGTCACCTGGTCCGTGCGCAGCGACTCGCTCAATTCTAGCAACTGCAACTCGCGCGACGCATGAACGCGCAAATGCCCCAACAGAGGACGCAGCAGCGTCAAGAACTCTTCCTGATTCCCGATCTCCGCACCGCGCTGAAGCAGTGGGTCCGCGGTGGAAAACTCGGCCCGCGCGCGAGCTCTCCGCTTGGAGAGGGAGTCCAAGCGCCCCAAGGTTCGCTTCAGAGTCCTCTGCAACGTGTCGGCGGCGCCGGCCAGCGCCTGCTCTAGAGACGAGCCCTTATGGCTCGCGGTGATTGGCTGGAAGCCGGCAAGCCGAGCTTCCATGACACAACTCTTGTCCTTATCGCCGAACTTTTCGTCGCTGTTGTCGTCGGCGAGATGGACTTCCACTCGCGTGATTCTGTCCCCAAATCGGCTCAACGCCCCTTCAACGATGGACTCGACCTGGCGATTTAGCTCCACCCCCGCCGCGATATAGCTGTCCGTACGAACCTGTATTTGCATGATTCAATTCTCCATGTTTGCAATGTGTTTCGAACATATCGGATCGTCAACCAATTTGTGTCGCGAATGCTGCTCGGTAGTTCAGCATTTGCAACGCTGATTCGAGCCGATGTGTCCCCTCTTAATTAAGTTGAAGATTCGTTACATCAGCGGTCGCGGGCGAATATCGAAGGAGCCTTCGAAGCAGCGTGGCATCTTTCACCAGAGTTCAGCCACATCTCTCATTGATGCGTCAACTGATTGCACTCGCAATAGCTTTGGGTTGACGGATTCCTCAACGCCCATATTGGAAAACTTGCGTCCACAACCGGAATTAACAATGCTGCCAAAGAAGCAGCCCATTCTCACGGTATCTCAGTCGAAGGGGCGCAAGCTGCGGTATCTAAGCTTTATTCATTTAGATCAACGTTATTTATCTAGTAAGTGATCTGACCTAACTACAGCATTAGCTGCCTGCCGTGCAACTCTCAAAGCTGCCTGCCGATCTTCAATAGTCGATGCTTCAGTAATTGAATAGCAAACGCTGTGCCGGTGGATTTTTAGTCGCTGTAGAGACAGGACGGTCAGCCCGACAACGCCACTCGTCGCTTACGTCAAGCTTTGTAAGTTGCTCGAGGGCTGCGCGATCCCGATAGAGGAATGAAATGTGCGCACGGCGACGGCTTAAACGGTGAACGAAGTCGAGTGTTTTGTCCCCTATGTGACGAACTGAAATAGCTCGCATAAAAAGCACGATGCGTACCGTCGTTAACGCGAGAGCGATGCGCCACATTCAGCGCGACATTCGCTGGAGCAATTCAACCAAATGCGTCGGTAGTGGCTTGTGTGTCTGTGTTGAACTCGCAAGTGGACTGAGTACCAATTCGCCATCGATTTGACCTGCCATCATTCCAGTGGCACCATTGACGATCGACTGCACCGCGAAGTCGCCGAGCTGCGTACCCAGTATTCGATCTGCCGGCGTGGGCGTTCCGCCACGTTGAATGTGCCCTAGGATGACGCTGCGCGTGGGGAATTCGCAGTTGGCGCTTTCAAGCTGTCGGCCCAGCTCCGCGGCGCCACCGAGTTTGCCCCCTTCGGAAACGACAGCGATAAAGGATCGCTTCCCGCGTCGCTTCAACTCCGAGACTTGGGCTGCAATGGTCTTGGCATCGATGGGGATCTCGGGAACGCAGGCCACTTCGGCGCCAGCGGCCACAGCGGTATAGAGCGCCAAGTATCCGCAGTGACGCCCCATGACTTCGACCAGAAACAGTCGCTGGTGGCTTTCGGCCGTATCGCGCAGCTTGTCGATGCAGTTTACCGCCGTTTCGACTGCGGTTGAAAATCCAATCGTATAGTCGGTGCCGATCACATCGTTGTCGATCGTTGCGGGACAGCCGACGATCTGGCCGCTCCACACTTCGGCCAGCTCCGTCGCACCGCGGAGCGTCCCTTCACCACCAATGGGGACCAAAGCATCCACGCCCAGACGTTGCAAATTTTCAGCCGCTCGCTCTCGACCTGCTCTGGTTGCGAATGACTCGCATCGCGAAGAGCCAAGCATTGTACCGCCGTGTTGCACGATATGCGCAACGGATCGCGCATTCAGTACACACGTGCTGTCGGGATCATTCGAAATGCGAGCATCCGCTAATCCTTGGTAGCCGTGCCTTAGTCCGACGACGTCGTGGCCAAGCGAGGTCGCGCTACGCACGACTGCACGCAAACATGCATTCATCCCGGGTGCATCACCGCCGCTACAAAGTACTCCGATAAGCATCCTTGAATTCCTTTCATGAGTTGACGTGGATACACTGTCGCAAATCCGGTGCCGACTTATTACGCCGATTTGAATCGGTTCTGCACTTTGGGTAATCAGAAGCGACTGAACTCGACAGCTCCGCTATGGTGGCTGGTTGTGACAGGGAAGTTTGAGGACAGGTGAATTGAGAGCGATCTGGCTATCGAAGTGTCCGCTGTCGTAGCGCTTGCTCAGCCATCGCATCGGTGAAGAACTCATACGCACCTGCCAGGATGAACTGTACACCGATCGCCACTAGGATCAAACCAAAAAATCGCAGCAATATCTTCTGACCGAGAGGGCCAAGCAATCCGTGGACGCCTTGCGACAACAAGAGCACGACCCACAGCACCAACGCCAAGACTACGATCGCCGTCAAAGCGACAGATAGGTTCTGCCAGTAGGGCTCAGCAAGCGCAATGGTGATCACGGTGGTGATGGCTCCCGGCCCGGCAACGAGCGGCATCGCGATTGGAACAAAAATCTTACTTCGACGTTCATTGTGAGTGAGCGACTCCTGTTGGACTCTCGAAGTGCGCCCTTGCAACATCGTTAACCCCATCAGCAGGATCACCAAGCCACCACCACAACGAAACGCGGAGATGGAGATACCAAAAATGTCTAGCATCCAGTTGCCCGCGACGGCGGCGACGAGCAGGATTGTGAACACAGAAACCGCCGCCAGCGAAGCCGATTGCCGTCGCTGCGTCGTGTCGAGACCGTCGACCGCCTGCAGAAACACGGGGACTGCAGAAAGCGGGTTGGCAATCGCAAGCAATGCGACTATCGCCTGTATGTACTGGTCCATTGTGTTTGATCATTCTAATAGAATCGTTGCAGCAGTTTTTGGGGACTACGTGTTACCGAAAGGGAGCACAAGCGTTCGGTTGTTGCCATCTCTGCTTTCCAGCTTCACAAAGCCATGATGCACGTAGAACGCCTCCGACTCGTCATCCTTAGCATCCACGGCCAGTGCAAACACGCCGATATCGAGCTCTCGAACCTTGTGAACCGCGTCGGCCAAAAGGGATCGAGCAAGCCCGCTACCTTGATAGAATTGGTCAACCGCTAATCGGCCCATCATCACGATGGGAACCACGGGGTATCGCGGCAACCGCGTTACAAGGACATTCGGCAGTCGGTCAAAACTAACGGAACCGGATGACAGCGTGTAAAACCCCGCTACTTTTTCATTTGCGTCGTCAATCGCAACGAAGCAAACCGCGTAGCGCTTTCGTTGGTCCTGGCTAGCCTGCTTTTTGAAGTAGCGATTGAGGATTTCAATTCCACAATCGAAGTCAGCTCGCTCATGCTTGACAAGTCGTTCAATGCGGAACTGCATCACGAAGGAATAATCTGTTGTTTGTGCAGCTCAATCGCTTCGTTCATCGCAGCGTTGAATGGCGGCGGATTTAGCATCATTTCCGCAAATCGCATTTGGCTTTCTTCGGTCAAGCGAATGACCATTTGGTCGTGCAAGGTCTTCTCGGCTCGCTCTCTGGCTGATGCAACCAGGAACTCGGACACAGATCGTCCTTCGAGCTCGGCGGCTGCAACGATTAGGTCTCTCACATCCGGCTCAACGCGAGCTTCAATACGTTCTGTTTTTAGGGATTTGGTCATTTCAATATTCTCCACGCCCTATTGTACGGCATTTGTACGGAAAGACCAGGTGTTTACGAGATCCGTTCTCAGTTCTTCATTTCACCTCGATATTCAAACGGTTGGCCTCCATGTTAAAACCGTGCCCCTCTAAATCCAGCCTTCCAGTTGCCCTCAGCTTTAAAATGTTGAGGATTCGTGGAATGGTTTGCATTTCGCATCGTCTGAAGCAGGCAGAAGTATGCTGCCTGGACGCGATGTGGAACTGGAGAAGGGGTGAGTCGAGTTATGCGGTACGTCGATTGCAGCGATACGCTTGGTGTGAATATTCCCAGTTAGGAAACAGACTGATTCGCTAACACTTGCTCAGATTGCTGAGCTGCTCGGCGAAAAGCGTTCGCGAAGTCTGCTCGACCGTAAGTGCGAGCGTGGGGCGCAGGCAACGAGGGAAATACCGACGGCGGAGCGTCGAGCCACATTGACGGTACATGGGGCAGGCTTGTGTGCGGTCAAAAGGGAACGGGAGGTGGGGAACGGGAAATACCGACGCGGAGCGTCGAGCCACATTAAAGTTTAAAACGGAGAGTTAAGTTGATGGAATCGACCAGCGACCGATTTGCGATACAGCGGAAGCGAATGCTTGCTCAACTTCGGGCAGAGGGTATTCGTGACGCTGCGGTCCTAGAAGCATTTTCGGCTGTGCCACGAGAGGCGTTTGTATCGGCCGAATTGGAAGATCGCGCTTACGACAATGCACCGCTACCGATCGGAAAGCAGCAGACGATATCGCAGCCTTACATCGTCGCGCTGATGACGGAGGCATTGCACCTCAAGCCGACCGATCGCGTGCTGGAGGTCGGCGCGGGATCGGGGTACGCTGCTGCAATCCTGGCCGAGATCGCGGAAGAAGTCTTCACCATCGAACGCTTTCAATTGCTCGCCGCCGACGCCGAAGCGCAACTGCGCAAGCTCGGCTACAGCAACGTCCGCGTCATCCATGGCGACGGCACTCAAGGCTGGCCCAAGGCGGCCCCCTACGATGCGATCATCGTCGCCGCCGGTGGTCCCGACCTGCCGCAACCGTTGGTCGACCAATTGCGAGTCGGCGGGCGTCTGGTGATGCCGGTCGGGGATGAGCGCGAGAAGCAAACGTTGATCCGCGCGACGAAGCAGGCCGACGGCGAAATCAAGCAGGAGATGCTCACCTATGTACGGTTCGTTCCGCTGGTGGGACTCTCCGGATGGGACGATGAAGCTTGATGCTCTATAGTTGGTGATCGTCACGGTTCGCCCACTTTACTCTGTAAGGGCAAAATCGATGAGCGATTTCTCTGTTCAATCGCGAGACAATCCCGCTAACACCACACGCAACGACGCCGAAGCAACCTGTGGCTCACTCTCCTTCAATTGCGGACACGGATGTCCTGGTTTATAATGCGGGGCGATTTCGATTTTAAGTATGCAGAACGCTTCGCCATGGAACTAACATCGTGCAAACTCGCGCTATACGAATTGTCACAATCTGTTTCGGCTTAGTTCTCGTCTGCAGCGCGGTCGCAAACGCTGAGGAAAACAATGAGATAAACCGTGAGAAAAGCGCAGTCGAGAAGCTCGACCAGCGTCCTGCCGCGCCCGACGAATGGGGCTATCATCCGGCCGTCGA
Source organism: uncultured Pirellulaceae bacterium (assembly GCA_934255105.1). GTDB lineage: Bacteria > Planctomycetota > Planctomycetia > Pirellulales > Pirellulaceae > Aureliella. Next base: position 2,413 of record CAKQNH010000136.1, on the reverse strand, counting down.
CGAAGTTTCGCGTGTCAATCCGCCCAGCTTCTCATGGCGACCGCAAGCCAATGTAGTGACATGGGAAATTGAATGCGGTCGCGGCGCGAACTTCGACACTGTGGAATATCGCGCCGACGAGATCGCCATGAACGTGCATTGTCCCCCGCGCGAGTTCCCGCCAGGAGAATATACTTGGCGATACCGTGGCCGGACGAAGTCGGGTGATCGCACCGACTGGAGCCAGTCGCGAACGTTCAGCATCAGTGGCGAGGCTGTCGTCATGCCGCTCCCGCTGCGCGACGAACTACTGAACCGAATTCCGAAGACCCATCCACGACTGTTCATTCGTCCCGAGGATGTGCCGCACTTGAAAGCCCTGGCCGCTGGAGAGTTGCGGGCCGAATTTGAAGCGCTGCAGGCCAGGTGTGACGCGTTGTTGAAAGCTCCGCCGCCTACCGCCGAACCGCCTAAGTACGGACCAAAAGTTGTTCGCAACAGTGACGAATGGCGAAAAATCTGGTGGGGCAACCGCACGTATACTCAACGAGCGCTCGACAGCGCGGCGACACTAGCGTTTACGCGGCTGCTGGGGGGCAAAGACGCCTATGGTCATGAAGCGAAACGCATACTGCTGGAATGTGCGAAGTGGGACCCCGTCGGTTCAACCGGTTATCGCTACAACGACGAAGCCGGCATGCCGTACAACTATTACTTCGCGCGAACGTATACCTTCGTCCATGATCTGTTGACGGAGGATGAGCGGAATATCTGTCGCAAAGTCATGAAGATTCGTGGCGTTGAAATGTACAAGCACCTGTTTCCTCGGCATCTGTGGCAGCCTTATTCCAGCCATAGCAATCGCGCGTGGCACTTCCTGGGAGAAATCGGGATCGCCATGCAGGGCGAAGTCGATGGGGCGGACGACTGGGTCTGGTTCGCCGCCAACGTCTTTCAAAACGTGTATCCGGTGTGGTCGGACGATGACGGTGGCTGGCATGAAGGGTTTTCGTACTGGAGCAGCTACATTGAGCGATTCACCTGGTGGGCGGACGTGATGCGTTCGGCACTGGACATCAATGCCTACAACAAACCGTACTTTTCGCAGATTGGTTATTATCCCATGTACCTGCTGCCTCCGGGAAAAGTGGGCGCGGGCTTCGGAGACCTGACCGCCTCGCGCACAGCCCAAAACGCAGTTCCACTCGTCAGTCAACTGGCCACTCAGGCGGGAAATGGACATTGGGAGTGGTACGTAGATCAGATGGGCGGTCCTGCCCCGATCGGCGGCTACATCGGGTTCATTCGTGGAGCATTGCCCAAGGTAGCGGCTCGCCCACCAGACGATCTGCCCACATCGCGTCTATTTCGCGGCACTGGACAGGCCATGATGAACACAACTCTCAAGAACGCTGATGACGATGTGCAGGTGGTTTTTAAATCTAGTCCCTTCGGCACTCAGTCGCATGGCTACGAAGCGAACAACTCGTTCCTGCTGTGGGCCTATGGCCAGCGACTGCTGATTCGCAGTGGTTATCGAGACAGCTACGGCACGGAACATCACAAGAACTGGATGTGGAGTACTCGTTCAGTCAACAACATCACCGTCAATGGTCACGGACAGAAGCCTCATTCGGCCGCTTCGCAGGGAAAGATAACCGCTTTCCAGACGTCACCCTCAATTGACATCATCGCTGGTGAAGCGGGCGATGCCTATCAGAGCCAGTCCGGCGAAGCGCTACTCGACCGATTTACTCGCACCATCGTGTTCGTAAAGCCCGAGCTGGTGATTGTGTACGATCAGTTGCAGGCAAAGCAGGAGTCTACGTTTGAATATTGGCTGCACGCCACACATCCGTTCAAGGTCACGGATCAGCACCACATTGGTCTAGAAGTGGAAGATGTCCGCTGTGACATTTCGCTGCTAGCGCCGGCGGGGCTGACATTTTCACAGACGGACCAGTACGACCCCAACCCGCGGCCTCGCATCACCCTGCGAGAATGGCATCTGACGGCAACGACTGCCGGGAAATCGAGATCCCAGCAATTTATCGCGGTCTACCGCCCGCACCGTGCGGCCGACGAGGTGACCTACGAGCAGAAGCTGACGCGTGTCGATGGAGGCTATATTCTGGAAGCCACGCTGTCGGATGGACGCATCACAGGGTTGCTCCCGATCGATCCCCTGGCCAAGATGTCTGCAGCGGGACTCAGCAGCCACGGTCAGGTCGTGGTCGAACGCCGAAACGCCAACGATGCGATCATTGAAACGAGTCGACTTTCGCGCGACTAGCCCACCGGTAATTCAATGGTTCACGTACCTGAATCCTCTCTGATATTTCTACCTCCATTTTCCTACCCGTCACTTTGATTCGTTTGACCGCCGCTTTGCGCGGTTTGTGTCCTTTTGCCATTACAGTTCTCCTTGGCCGCA
>CAKQNH010000135.1 GCA_934255105.1 uncultured Pirellulaceae bacterium | reverse complement strand
CTGTTGGCCCTGCACCGTCTTCTCAACCTGCATGCTGAAGCCCGTTTCAAACATCTCTGGCAAGACGATCAGCGAATCGGCGGCAATATTTGCGGTGGCCAACAACTCCTCCGCGCGGCGGCGATTGCGAGCTTTGTCCTCCCAGACCATGTCGAGCTGTACGGCCACTACGTGCATTGTCTGCGGTCCTTGATCGATTAGAAGTTATGCGCGGCCGATGGCGTCAGAATTTGGTTAATCGAAGCGACTTCCAAGTCCGGCGACCTCGGCTACGACGGGCTGTGCTCCGCGACGCATTGTTTCAATGCCGCCCAACGGTTATTCTGTAATATAACCCCTACTGGACTGGCAACCCGTGATGCAGGGCATAGGTTCGCAAATATAAATAACGAAGTGAGCATGAATCGAAACCGACGCGTACGCGATGCCGACTCAGCAGATGAGCCCCTGCGCAGGCCCGTGGCAAAACCCAAGCTGGTCCCCACACGTCTACGGATTGTGGCAGGAGAGTTGGGGGGCCGGAAGATCGATTACAACGGCGATCCTGCCACGCGCCCGATGAAGGAGCGGACGCGAGAGAGCGTGTTCAGCCTGCTCGGCGGATATCTCTACAATCACTTTGTGATCGACCTTTTCGGTGGCACGGGCATCTTGGCCATCGAGTCGATAAGTCGCGGTGCCGAGCGAGCGATCGTGCTGGAGATGTCGCGTTCGACAGTCAAGACGATTCTGGCCAACATGGAGAAATTGGGTCTGGGAGACCGCATCGACGTGTACAATGCCGACACGTTGCGCTGGCTGCGCAACATCGACATGGCTCGCCGCGATTGGCCTGATATCCCCTGGATCGTCTACTGCTGTCCACCCTATAAGATGTGGACCAGCGACACTGAACGACTGTGTCAGGGATTGCTAGAATTGTACGCTGCCAGCCCTGCGGGGAGCCGCATCGTATGCGAAAGCGAGTGGGGCTTCGACCTGCCCGCAGCGATGCCGTCGATCGAATGGGATGTACGCAATTACGACCCAGCCAACATCTCGATCTGTCGCAAGGATTAGCTACTGCGATATGGCCAAGTCACGCATCGGACCGTTTGTCCTGGAAGCTCCGCTGTCCAAACCTAAAAGCGGTGGGCAGGTCTTTCGTGGCATTCATCTGCAACAAAAGAAGCTAGCCGCTCTGCGTGTATTTCCTATCCCGCTGGGGATGACACCCGAAAGTCGCCAGGCATTCGCCAGCCAGCTAGAGCAGCTCAAACAATTGCGGCATCCGGGCATCGTGCGGTGTTATGGCGGCGGCTTTGATTCTCGCAATGCCTACCTGGCTTACGAGATGGTCGATGGGGAGTCGCTGGCTGACGTGCTGGCGCGGCGCGAGCGATTGCCGTGGGAGACCGCGCTGGAGTCCAGTCAGCAATTGGCCGAGGCGCTGCAGTATGCGCACCAGATGGGCTGGATTCACGGACGCCTGCGGACCAGCAAAATTCTGATGAATGCCCAAGGGGCGGTCAAAATTGCCGATTGGCGACGCGAGGCGATATCCTCCATGATCGGCGACGGGCCACCAACGAAAACGCAGTTGCAATTCATGGCCCCCGAAGTTTTACAAGGTGGGGCTGCCGACGAGAAAGCCGACCTGTATGCGTTGGGTGCGGTGATGTTCACGATGTTGACCGGCACGCCCCCCTACGATGGCAAATCGCCGTCGGAGTTGATCGAGCATGTTTGCCATGATCCAGTTCCGACGGTCAGCGCACAGGTGCTGGACTGCCCAGTGTGGCTCAACGCGATCGTGGAGCAACTGCTCGCCAAAGATCCCAAGCAGCGTCCGTTTAGCGCGACCGCGCTGCAACTGGCCTTCAAAGAGGCTCAACGTCGGCAAGCCGAGGGGGTGGGCGTCCTGCAGCACGTGGCGGCCGGCTTTAGCCCACTACAATTAAAGGGGGGAGATCGCGCGGAAGCGGAGACAGTCCTGGGAATTCGATCCAAAAAGACTCGCAAGCACGACGAGACCTCCTTCTTCGAACGCCCCTGGGTCTTAATCGTCGGGCTGCTAGTCGCCATTGGTGCGGTTGTCTGGTTCATGCTGCCGCTGAGCGAAGAGACATTGCGAAGCCGCGCCGAAGCACTGCTGCCACCGCGAAGCGAGGATTGGCTGCAGTGGAATGAAGCTCGCGACAGCTATCTGGCAGAGTTGGTCGAGCGTTTTCCTGAGAGCAAGCATATCGACTGGGCCAACGAACAGATTCGTTGGGTCAATGCGCGAGACGCAGAACGCAAGCTCGACCGCGAGGAAGGTCGCGGTCGCACAGAAAATTGGACTCAGGCACAGTTGCAGTTTGCCGAGGCTCGACGTTACGAACGCTTCGGCGACTTGTCCACCGCCTTCGATCGCTACCGGGCTATCGTCAGTCTATTCCGCAATCGCGAAGAAGATCGTTCCATAGTCGATCTGGCGCAGGAAGGGCTCATGCGCATTCGCCAAACTGGCCTCGGCCCGAATGCGTTGCAACAATTCTTGACGCAAAGAATGGATGAAGCGAACGCTGCTTACGACCGCGCGCGGATCACTGAGGCCAAATTGAAATGGGAGTCCATCGTCGAACTGTACCAAAACAATCAGGAGGTAGCTCCCATCGTGGCCGAAGCTCAGCAGCGACTGCAGCAAATCAGCCAACGCAATTGAGGCAGGCCCAACTTTGACTATTGCCGATAGATTGCGAATTTTTAGATTCGCATGGTTTTGATAGTAGCCGAAGTCGCCAAGACTTTGGTCTGCATATGACAACTTGTCTCACACCCCTGAGAGCTTGTCTCGCAGGTGAACGAGTTTTAAGACTAGTCCATGCCAGATAAGGCTGGCATGAGACCGGTGCTTTAGAATTGTGGGTTATTAAACGGGTGGAGTGCAGCTTGTCGGTAAGAAACTGATCAGTAATAAGCGATTAGTAAAATACCGACGCGGAGCGTCGAGCCACATAAAGTCGACGCGGAGCGTCGAGCCACATTATTTTGCACTCGCAGTTGTCGCTAGCGATTCATCTTCGGCGGGTGCTGTGGCGTGGGACATCCGCATCCGTCGGGCGATGGCTTCGGCGGGAATCTGAGTCACGGTGGGATTGCCTACTACATCTGTCCGCAAAATGTCGTCCGACTGTCCGTCCCCGGTTGCCGGTTGATACTGCACGATGAATGCCCCGACCTGCAAATAATTCTCTTGGTACACGGGTGGCCAAAATTCTTCGCTACGATTGGACAGCGTGCGCGCCAACAGCCTGGTAGCCCGACCGCTGAAACCACTCAACACCATCTCCAGTTGCCCCAGCGATTCACGGTATACATAAAACACCAGCGCCGTGTCCTGTCCCCCCGCGTAGGCCCATGTCCCGTCCGCCTTCTCGTAGTAGATGCCCGGTTCTTTAGCATCTTCGGTCTTGCTCAGTCGCATACCGGCCGAAGCGCTGGGAATGTGCGGGTCGTGGTCGCGATAGCGCAGGAAGAATGGGCAGTGCCGATCCGATGCCTTCTCCACGTCGTCCTCGGACTTGAACGGAGTGGCGCGGAACGTCTCCGCGATGGAGACCTCGACCACCGGATTGCTCTTGACGCTTCCCAAGCAGATCAGCGCCTTGTCACCCGCCGTCGACGTGAAGGCCTGGTAGACCTTGGTGGAGCGCTCAATGGCGTCCTCCTCAGCCACGTGGCCAGGACTCCAGACCAGCGTCTGCTTGAGCAGTTCGGGGTGCGAGGGCAACTGCTGCGAATGTTCCGTCTGAATAAGTTTGTCTGTTCCACCCAGTGTGGTTACGCCATTGAGCACCTCGCCCATCAGCACCGCGTCGGAGGCGACAACCCAAGCAGACTCAGGTGCTGTGTCGCCATCGGGGCGACGCACACCGATGCAGATCTCAAGCTTGCGACGCCGCGCTACCACTTCCCAAAAATGCTCTGGTTTGACAGCGAACAATGCGCCGGGCAGTTGATCGGCCGAAGCGTGACCGTACTCGACCAGGTAGTCGCACAACCGCGACAAGGCGTCCAGCGGAATGTACTTGGCTTCGTTCTTTAGCAGAGACGCCACCTGATGTCGGTCCAGACCAGTGTATTCAACGATAGCTTTGATCGTCCCCGGACGCTTCCGCCGGTCAGGAGTGTGGCCTAGAAGTTCCGCTAGTCTAAATTCATATCGCATGGGTTTTACGTCTCGTCGCGAGAAAAGGATGTTAGTGGGGCCTGATTAAGCAGTCGACCCGATGGACGCAGGTGTAATGCTAGAATACGCCCCCTTGGCGCAGAACGCAACCCATTCGTAGAAAAGTAAATGTTGACCCAACCGTAACGGTCGCGGTTATGACGTTAGTTTTTCCCCGGATGTCAGTCCAAATGGGCCACTACTACCCCCCCAGTGTCCGTGCCAGCACGGATTTGGCTTCGGCCTCTGACGTCGTCCCTTCAATAATCGTTCGACCTCCACGGAAAATAGTCAGCGTGTAATCGGCCAGCGGCAACCGCACAAAGAACCCATTTTGTTCGACCGAACCCAACGGCATAAGTTTGTTGGCAATCTCCTCGAGCGTTTCGTGGCTCCACTGTGGTGAACTGAACTGCACGGCATTTTTGCCGCACATGATCGTCGATTCCGTGCGGATCTCACCGCTTAGAAAAGGGAAGTGGCGCTGGCCACAGGCCGGACAATGAGGCTGGCGAGCTAGCCCGATCAGCCGCAGTTCAGTGTGCCAGGTGTCGAGCACCATCAACTTGCGACAACTCGCCTGCCGATTGCCGCTGAGCAGCTTCAGCGCCTCGGCGGCTTGCAGGCATGAAACCAACCCCACGGCGGGTCCCAGCGCCCCGGCTGTATCGCAGGTCTGCAACGATTCGCGCGGTGGCAGCTCAGGGACCAAGCAGCGGAAGCAGGCGGTCTCGCCGGGCAGAATCGTCAGCACTTGACCGCTGGCCCCCAAGCAGCCGCCATGCACCCAAGGCACATCGTGTTTGACGCAATAGTCGTTGACCAAAAAGCGGATTTCGAAATTGTCGGTCCCGTCCATGATCAATTCGCAGCCATCGGCCAGTCGCTGGATGTTGTCGAATTGGACATCTTCGACGTGCGCTTCAATCGTGATCTGACTGTTGATCTGCCGCAGCATTTCCGCCGCTGCGACAGCCTTGGGGCGCGCCTCGCGCGCGTCGCGTTCGGTAAACAACGTCTGCCGCTGCAGGTTGCTCAGCTCGACCCAGTCGCGATCCACCACGCGCAGCATCCCTACGCCGGCGCGCGCCAAACGCTCGGCGATTACTGAACCGAGCGCACCACAGCCGACGACCAACACCCGCGCCTTAGCCAGTCGCTGCTGTCCCTCGGGGCCCAGCGGCGCAAAGCGCTCCTGCCGCGAATAGCGGTCTGCCGTCAATGCGTTGTCGTTCAACTCGATCACTTCTATTTCTCAATTGCGAGGGATTCTAATAGTCTAACTACCACACATCATGATAGTAACATTCATGCTCATGCTCATGCTCATGCTCATGCTCATGCTCATGCTCATGCTCATGCTCATGCTCATGCTCATGCTCATGCTCGTACTCGTACTCGTACTCGTACTCGTGCTCGTGCTCGTGCTCGCGCTCGTACTCGCGCTCGGTATTGTATTCCGTTTTGTTTTTGGCCACGTGGTATTTCCCTATCGATTTTCTTGCACTAGCTCTGCTCGCACTAGATCCTCTCCCTCTGGGAGAGGTCGAGCCTAAGCGAGGGAGAGGGCAAGCGCAATCTACATCTGTGCAGTCCGTCTCCGGCCCTCCCCCTCTACGCTAGGGAAGCGGTCAGGAGCGCCCGTGCTAGGTTAGAGAAGCGGGCAGGAACGCGATGCGCGGGGTGTTTGATAGCATTGGTAGGAAATTTGCATTGCTTTGGAGCGGTCAGATTGGCTATGGTCCCCACACATCATCCATTACCGTAGGCCGACCAGGGAAAACGCGATGCGAACTAGCATTATTGTTCCAATCTTCAACGAAGTCGAAAATGTACCGCTGCTCGTTGAGCGTGTCACAGCGGTGATGGATCAATTGCCTGGCCCCTGCGAATTGATTCTGGTCGATGATGGGTCTCAAGATGGTTCCAGCGAACTGCTAGATGCCTGCGCAGCGGCCGACCCACGCCTGCAAATCGTGCACTTCCGCCGCAACTATGGCCAGACTGCCGCCATGCAAGCCGGCATCGAACAGGCTCGCGGCCAAACGCTGGTGATGCTCGATGGCGACCTGCAAAATGAACCCAACGATATCCCAAAAATGCTCGCTCAAATCGACGCTGGGTACGATCTCGTGCATGGCTGGCGCAAGGATCGCCACGACGCACTGGTAACTCGCAAGCTCCCCAGCCAAATGGCCAACTGGCTGATCTCGCGCGTCACCGGTTTTCCAATTCATGATTTGGGCTGCACGCTCAAGGCCATGCGCTGCGAGATCGCTGAGGAACTGGAGCTGTACGGGGAGATGCACCGCTTTATCCCGATCCTGGCGCACTGGCGCGGTGCGCGCTGTCTGGAGATGGTGACCATGCACCATCCACGACAGTTTGGCAAGACCAAGTATGGTCTGTCGCGAACCGTGCGCGTCGTGCTCGACCTGCTGACGGTGAAGTACATGCTGGACTACTACACCAGCCCCATGAAATTTTTTGGTCGAGTTGGCTTGGCATTCTTAGCCGCTGGACTGGCGATGCTGGCCGGAACCGTGGCCATGAAGTACAGCGTGGGTTTCGATATCACCGGCAACCCATTTCTGGTGCTGGGCGCTATGCTGTGCATTGTCAGCGTTCAGTTGTTCAGCGTGGGATTGTTGGGAGAGGCCAACACCCGCTTGTACTATCGCCGCAACGAACGCCGCCCATTTGCCATTCGCAATGTGGTGCAAAGCATGGCGGTCGAAGACCAAAGCTTCCATCACGTTAGCGGGTCGACCGCTGCTGAAGAACCGATCACCCTACCGATGAAGAAGTCGGCTTAGCCCGGCCGACAGGAGAGAGAAGCATCTGGGGTGCTTCTCCCTCCTATTCCCTCCTGGAGAATACGGCTTATGTCTCACGTAGCGGAATTCGCTAACAACTTCAGTTCGCTGCGTTCTTGTTGGACGTTGAGAACTGCTGCGTGTCCCACGGCTTATCGCACGGCGGTTTGATTGGCGGCGTGATCGATGTCCAACCTCCCCCAAAAAACTTCCTTGCCACGCATGATGTGGAATTTTGGTGAACGAGTGGACTTGAATTCATCGGCTTTCAGGATCCATGCCAAGTCATCCCAGTTGGGTGTCTGCCATTCGAGCAGTCCTACCAACACGTCGCCGGTTTGAATCTGAGCTGCATAAGCTGCGCTGCCATGCCTGACCGCGACGACTTGCAGTCCGCCCTTGTAGCTGGCATCGTTCTGGCGAACTCGCCCGCTCTCGGCCACTTCCAGCCGCAGTCCCAACAGGCGGTAGACCTGATCCTGTACCGAGCTGGTGGAGGCAAGCTGCGCTCGAGAGGCCGAAGTGCTCGAACTAGCCGGGCTGGCAGAACTCAAAGCAGTTGAGCTCGACGCAGCACGCGGTGCCGGCGACAGCGTGCTGGTAAAGCGACTGCCACTCCGCTCCACGTCGACGGAAATTTCTGCATCGGCCAGTTGGTCGAGCAATGCAAATTCAAAATCGAGCCGAGTGTGGATGGGTCGGTCGGCGATCTGCCGAAGCACATCCCCACGCTGTAGTTCGCCGCCGCTGGTTCGGGTCACTTCTACTCGCGACATGCCGTCGGAGTATTTGGTCGACACGCTGATCGGACTCTCAAACGAGCCGCGGCGATGTTGAGCGATCATTTCGGCAGCGATCTCGATGGCTTTGTCGACTGGAATCGCAAAACCTATTCCCTGGGCGCCGATGCGAACCGCTGCGTTGATACCGATCATTTCACCGTCCGCGTTGAGCAGCGGTCCACCCGAGTTGCCTGGGTTGATGCTGGCGTCCGTCTGAATAAGATCGGGATAATTCTGAGTTCCGTTGACGGGGATGTCGCGGTGCAAGGCACTGACGATCCCTTCAGTTACCGTGTGATGGTAGCCAAAAGGATTGCCAATGGCGATGACGCGTTCTCCACGCATGAGATCGGATGACGTGCCGCAGCGGATGACCGGTAGCGGTGCCTTGGCACTAACTTTCACTAGTGCCAAATCGGTATCGGTGTCGCGTCCAATTAGACGCCCGATATAGCGTGTGCCATCGTGCATGGTTATTTCGATTCGGCCGACGTCTTGGACCACATGTTGGTTGGTCAAGATGTAGCCACGAGGGTCGATGATGACCCCGGCTCCCATGCCGTTGACTTGTTGCGAGTCAGCGGCGGCAGGATTGGCGGGTTTGTTGCCTTCAATATTTACAACGGCCGGTTCGGCAGCTTGGATTGCTCGGACGGTGGCCGTGTGCCGCTGCGAGGAATGCTCTTCTGCCAACGCCGTTGCGCTTGGTAAGCACAGGCTTAATCCCAAAAGGCTCAGGAGAGCCAGTGGGCCAGGCCAACTGCTTGTCGATTGAGTCTGTGTCATTGACACCCTTCCGAGCGGGAAATCGGTTGGGGACAAACTAGCGCTAGGTAGTTGCTAGAAAGCCGCTTAGCAAGCTGGTCCCCCACTGGGTAGCGTTGCCATGCAGACAGAATCGGTTGGAGCGGCTGAGCTGCTTAATCGCACATTTTCAGACCGGCATTGCTACCCCAGACTACCGCTATGCGGAATTGGGCAAAGTTTGCCGCGTGGGTTGTGTCTTCCGTGCCGTTTTACTTGCTCCCTCGTAAGATGGGCACTCCTGCCTAAATAATCGCCCAACCCACATCCGTAGAACGCGCATCCTCGCCCGCTTCCCCACCGTAGAACGGGCACTCCTGCCCGTTTCCCACCGTAAAACGGGCGCTCCTGCCCGTTTCCCCACCGGAGAATGGGCACTCCTGCCCGTTTCCAAGTACAACGGGCACTCTTGCCTTTTTTATACCGCACAAGTTATTCCTGGCCACGTGAATCGTACCCCTGCCCGCGCGCGGGAGGGGTCGAGCCTAGGCGAGGGGGAGGGC
>CAKQNH010000134.1 GCA_934255105.1 uncultured Pirellulaceae bacterium | reverse complement strand
GTCGATAGTGAATGCCGAAGATGCGATCGGGGGCCATAGCACCGCTAGCTTCCCCACTTTTTGTCGCTGGAAAAAACAAGGGACGCGAGATCGGTAAACGCTGGCGAATTCGCAGGCTGGCATCGGAGTCTATGACAGCCGACGAATTTCCTGAAACACAATCGAGATGATTTGCCATCGCAGCGATGGTCGGATTTGCAAAAAAATCACGCACCGGAATTTCACAACTCATCTTGCGAGCAAGCTGAGCAACGACCTGAGTGACCAGCAGCGAACTGCCACCGAGAAGAAAGAAATCATCGTGGATTCCGATGCGGGGTAGATTCAAGACATCTTGCCAGATCTCAGCCAGCCGCTGCTCTACCTCGCTCCGCGGTGCCTCACACTCACCGCCGCCCACGGCCGTTACAGCGCTTTCGCTGCCGGGCAATCGCGCTCGGTCAATCTTACCATTGATCGTTTTTGGAAAGGATGGCACGATCACATAGCGCGACGGAACCATGTAGACGGGCAATCGCTCTTTCAGGAACGCGTGCAGTCGCTCGGCGTCCTGGTCAACCGAGTCCGCCGCCACATAGGCGATCAGATACTTTTGTCCGTTGTGCTCGTCATGTGTGATCAGCGAGCCACGGACACCGCCCGCTTGGTCGATCACCGCCTCGATCTCACCCGGTTCGATGCGATATGAACCGAGTTTGATTTGATGGTCGACGCGGCCTGCAAAATCTATATTCCCGTCTGGGCGTAGGCGGGCTAGGTCGCCGCTGCGATATAGCCGTTTGGCTTCACCATCGATCACAACCGTCACGAACGCCGCTTGATTGAGATCGGGTCGATTCAAATATCCGGCTGCTAGTGCAGCACCACCGATAAACAAATGTCCGGTTTTACCCTGCTGAACCGGAGTCAATGAGTCGTCTAGGATATGGCATTCGTAGCCGATCAGCGGTTTTCCGATCGGCATATTGAGTTCGTCAAAGTCGACGTCCGGAATGAATACCGTGGCCGTGACCGTCGTCTCGGTCGGTCCATACGCATTGCACCACAGGACATTGGAGTGACAAATACCCAACCATCGCCGGTAATGCTCCACGCTGACCTTCTCACCCGTGGCGATCATCAACCTGAGCGATCCCGGAACGCGATCGCCGGATGCGAGCATGAGGTCTACCCAGGCATGCCAGTAAGCGGTAGCGAGATGTACTGCGGTGACACTAAACCGGTCGATGATCTCAGAGAGCTCATTGTGATGTAGAGAACGTTGCCGCGGGCGGATGACGACGCAACCTCCCGAGAGCAGCGGCGGAAAAATCTCCTCGATGGCGATGTCAAAACAGAGCGTGGAAAATTGTAGGGTTCGATCCGACGCGTCCAAAGCGTAGCACTGGATGTCTGCCCAGCAGTAGGTTGCCAGCGCGCTGTGTTGAATCTGAACTCCCTTCGGCTTCCCCGTCGATCCCGACGTGTACATGATGTAGGCCAGCGATTGCGGATCGATCGCTTCCCACTCGTCTTCATCGGGGTAGCTTGAGTCGCGTGCATCGCCTGCGGCAGGAGTTCGCACCGCCTCTTCACAGTCGATCCATCCCGCGTCGTCCCCCTGGAGCAGGCCGCCGATCGATTCCTTGTAATGCGCATGGCCAATCATTACCTCAATCGAGGCGTCGCTAAGCATGAAGCCGAGTCGGTCTGGAGGATAGTCGGGATCGAGTGGCACGAACGCGGCACCGCAACGCATGATTCCCAGCATGGCTGCAATCGCTTCAGCACTTCGATCGACCGCCAGTCCAACCAGTGAACCGGGACGCAAACCGCTCGATCGCAGGCGTTCTGCTACATGCTCCGCCGCCTGATCGAGTTCGGAATAAGTCCACGAGCGCGAATCTGTCACAATCGCAGACGCTTGGGCATAACGCTCGACGATCTCCCCAAACCAAGCGGGAACCGTAAGCTCCCTCACAGACTTTTGATCGACTAGGGAAGCTAACATTCGACAGCCCCAGGCGAACCAAACTGAATGAGAGGCAGCCCAGCAGCAGCCTCGCAAACGACACTCGTAGGCGTCCGCTCAGCCGTAAGGGTCTCAGCGATTGCCCGCTCGAGAATGGACAAGCCAGCGGCTAGCTGCGACTCGGAAATCGTCAGCGCAGGCATGATTTTCAGCACGGAATCGTCCACTCCGGAGGCTTCGAGCAATAGCCGCTGCTCGAAACAATTTCGGATCACCGCTGCGGCGATCTTTCCACAGCCGACGTCAATGCCCCAGATCAAGCCACGACCACGGACGGACACATTGTCGTGCGCGAATCGCTGTGCAATCGATTTAGCGTAGCCTGCGATTTGGTTCGACTTCGCGTGAATTGATTCTTCGAAGCTCGCCTCCGCCCAATAGTTGTTGATCAGAGCGTTGGCCGCGACGAACGCCAAATTGTTTCCACGAAACGTTCCCGTATGCTGCCCCGGCTTCCACTCATCAAACTGTGGCTTGACCAGTACGATCGCCATCGGCAATCCACCACCGATCGATTTTGAGATGCAGACCATATCGGGAATGATTCCGCTCTCTTCGAAGCTGAAGAATCTCCCCGTTCGCCCATTGCCGACCTGAATGTCGTCGACGATCAGGCGAATATCAAACCGTCTACAAATCAATTCCACCCGCCGCAACCAGTTGCTACTGGCGACGTTAATACCACCTTCGCCTTGGACGGTTTCCAGAATAATGGCAGCCGGAACTGGCAGTCCACTGCTTCGATCGCAGAGCATTTTTTCGAGCAGAGTCGACGTATCCTGGTCACCCATATAACCATCGAAGGGCAGGTGGGTAACGTTATTGTGCGAGCCATAGAACTCGCTGTGATAGTACTGATTTCCAGTCAGCGCCAAGGCACCCAGCGAGTGGCCGTGGTAGCCGTTTGTAAAGGCGACCACATGGGACCGCTGCGTTTGCAGACGCGCCAACTTCACCGCCGCTTCGACAGCGTTTGTCCCCGTTGGACCTGTAAACTGAATTCGATAGTCGTAACCGCGAGCATCGAGAATCTTTGTCTTAAATGTCTCGATGAATCGCAATTTCGCGGTGGTGGCAGTATCGAGCGAGTGTTGAATGCCATCCTTGGCGATATATTCAAGCAGCGCTTTTTTTACGTGCCGGTTATTGTGGCCATAGTTGAGCGAGCCGGCACCGCAGAAAAAGTCCAGGTATTCTCTTCCGGCAGTGTCCCGCAGCGTCGATCCTACTGCGGACTCAAAGACCACAGGAAAAAGTCGGCAATAGCTGCGAACGTTCGATTCGATCGATGGATCGTATGGATTGCAACGCTGCATAGGACAACCTTTCGACGCGAAAAAAGGAATGTCGACTTCAAATAAAAAGGTCGACTCGCTTCGAAACAGTAGATTGTCGTCCAGAGCTATGCAAAGCCTCTTGCGATAAGCAGCTACAGAATAGTTTCCCACGAGCGAAACTTTGCGGTTTTGTCTAGAAATCCGGCCTGTAGTGCTACATCTCCTCGCGGAATGTGTTGTGCCACGCGAGCGCACCGTCCAAGGCATGTTGTTGCAATAAATACCCGAAGCCGAATACGTATCGTCCCAGTTGCTCATTGCCACGCGCTGCCAACGACTATGGGCAGTTTCCGTTGGTTGCGATTTTGCCATGTTAGTAATCTTTCTCCGTTTCGGTTGAAATCAATCACCACTCAGGGGGCTAGCGACATGTATCCCCGTCCGAATCGCCGAGACGAGTTCCGCAACTGCGTTTTCAAAACGCCGGAAGGATCGCAGGTTCGCACTTCGCAAAAAATCCAAGTCAACCGCTTTAGTGAGTAGAGATTGGTCCAAAGTTTCCCGATAACCGCCAGAAACCACGTTATTAAGCCACGCTTTTGCCGCTCTCGGAGCAGTTTCAGGATTCTTTGGCAACTGTTCTGGTAATTTGAGTTCGCGCCCGTTAGGCAGTGGCTTCATTCCTGGAGCCGCAGCAATCAACCAGGACTCAAATTCCAAACAGGCAATCACACAAGCGACTGAAAAGGTCACTCCCCCGCCCACAGAACGAGCTTCGATGGCGAGCTCTCGCGCTACGGTCATAGCACAAAAGGGTTCTCTGTTTTTTAAATCAACGTCTCCATCTAACGGTAACAAGATGCCACCGACGTTCGGACGTTTCAACGCAGCTTTCAACTTGTTGTGCCAATCGCAAAAGCCAGTTTTGCACAGCTTGTTAATCTGCCCGACACGAAATGCTTCTGGATCGATCGCCACACTGTCAAACGCCTGCTGGCTACCTTACGCAACAGAATCGGGACCGCTTCTGCATCGCCCTCACCTTCCACAAGTGAAACGATCCTCTTCATTCACCCATTACCTCGACAGTCGTACTCCCCTCACGCCGCGCCGGATCGACGGTTAGCAACTCACCGGGTTCGGTCAGTTGCTCATCCAACGCCTCTCGCTGCTCCATTGCCAGCGGCCCAATTTGAGTGTAAAAGCCCTGCTTCTCCACCACTCGAATCTGATCTGCGGTGAATCGGTCGAGCAGCCCAGGGCTGTGCGTCGTCAAAATCACTTGGCCGCGTCCTTCCTTCGGTGCTGCCAGGAACTCATCTGCCAATAGTGAAAACGCGCCGGGGTGCACACCGTCCTCGGGATGTTCGAACAACATCGCCAACTTGGAGGGTTGCTGATATAAAGCCAGCAAGTGTGCGTAGAAGCGGCGGAAGCCCTCGGACTCCTGAGAAAGCTTTAATTCAAGCGTCCGATCATCAAAAACGTGCCCCACAATTGCGTATTGTGGTTGCCTAAGATCATTGAGTTCGACTGACGATACACCTCGATTGACACGTTGTAGCGAAGATACGATGCGTTGCCGCGTCGACGAGTCTTGGAAATTACTGACGATCTTCTTCATGGTTTCAAGGTAGTTGGAACCCGAGTCATGGAACCCTGCTTGTGCCGAGTCATTCGCCGATCCATTGAGCATGACGCTATTGGGAAACGTGTAACAGCCAATGCCTTCGGTTAAAGCAGCGTAGGCAACCACCACAGCCGACAACGAGGGCATTCGTCCAAGCGCGATCCCGCCTGGCTGCGGTATGTCCACCAATCGCGGTTCCGAAGTCCAAACTGGGCGGTTGTTTGCATCTGCGGATTGGTGAAAGAGAACGATATCGCCCAAAGATAATTTTTCCTGACCGATCTGGCCGTGCATGTGCGCATTGCCCAGATCCAGCAGATAGCGGTATTGTTCCTTCTCGCTGCGAACTAAAAAACAGACTTCAAAACGCGTGGATTCCTCTGTTTTGGGCAGCGGTCGCATCAGTTCCAACGGCAGATGCATTCCGCCCCCGACTCTGCCTCCCATGCCGGTAGATCGCCCGCCAAGCAAATCACGCAGAAACCGTACCGCCTCGACAAAGTTGGATTTACCCGTTCCGCTTCGACCGACCAGGACGGTCACCGGCGTAAATTTGACCGTCACGTCTCGAATGCTTTTGAAATTCTGTATGCGTATTTCATGAATCATGGTTGACTGCCGTTTTGGTTGATGACGTTCTCACCATTGGTATGCGTGTCCAAGCATTCTACTTTATCTGTCGGTAGTGGTAAGCGCCAGATGTTTGCCAATACTTGGAACCTTCCCCGTGCGTAAGCTATACGCTAACGACGTTGCAGGTCTCGGAGTCAGGATCGAAATGAAGCTCGGCCTCGCCGCGCTCGAGCTGCCGCATCACGCTCTCAACGCGACGCTCAACGGAGGAATGATCCGTGCCGTCGCGCGTGACAAACTCCAGAACAATCGCGGCAAGTGTGCTGGGCGCAAGCTCAGCGTGTGGAATCTGCATCGTTGGAAGCCAAGACTTTTAGTGGTCAAGTGAGTAGAAAGTGGTGTAACTCTACGCTATTGTCGCGATTGTTCGCAATGACGCCACCGATCTCGGGTATACTAACAGGCTAGATGGCAGATGTCGAACGCAGCTTGCATAAGCTGACGGAACGATAGTTAAATTTCCCTTTCAGCCCCAGGTTCCATCAACTCTGCCAAATCATCTTCTAGTTCCAGCGTCTTTTATCCGGCTGGAAATTTTGTGAGAGCGACTCTGCCATGCTCACTATTTCCGTGGGCTGAGCTGTGTTGTCGCTTAATCTTTGGCGGTCTGTGTCAACCTGGCTTCAGGCTGACTAATGTTTTGAAAGAAATACGGAAGGATACTACATGGCAAAAATACGCCATCGAAACTTTGAAATCTTTGACTTCTTACAGGAAGCCAGCGATGCGCTGGCATCGAAGTCGGCGCGTGTGAATGCCTACACAATTGATCCGAGCCAATGGGAGTTTCGTGAACTCGACGCAGAGCTCCGGCCATCTGGCGTGGTTCACGTGACATTCAAGCGCCCCGCCTACGATGATCCGAAATCCAGGAGTGACCTGGGCATCGACCTAGCTAATTTGGCCGAATTATTGGCCAATGATAGCCGCGTTGTGTTGGATTTCGAGGGAGTGCAGGCATACGATGCGGACGCAGTGATCAAGCTAAGTGAATTCGACAGCAAAATCCGCAACAAAGGGAGCCGGTTTGTGATATGCAATCTCGAATCGGCTGTCAGTGACTCGTTTTTCCCGCGTCTCAGCACCCACGCGAAACGTTAACGCTGGACATCGTGGACCAGTTGGTTTTAGCAATGGCGGCCATGGGTGGACTCGTAACAGGCCCAGCGCAGTTACGGCACGGGCGCTGAGCGCCAGAGCGACGCAATACAGTGGCTGGCGATAGTGCGCTTCTGAGCGATGTTTCTTCGATCTGCCGTAACAGAGCGCGGTGTTCTTTACGAGCCTACGTTTTCTCATCCTGCTCTGTTGCTTCGGCTATGGTGCGGCGGATCGATTCCAGGCCATCGCGCAGGCCAGCCAGACTGCGCAGGACTTGAGCCGCATTGTCCTCCCCCTCGATACCCTGTCTACGGACGCTCTCCACAAAAGCGTACTTGATATTTTCCCAGCGCTCCGCATCAGCGGCTGAGAGTGCCCCGAACAGATCCTTGAATTTCAACAGATTCGATTCTCCGTCGCGCGTGAGCGTCTGTGCGTCCTGTTCGTAGTTGGAGAAAATCAAAGTGCGCAGTTCCACATCGTTCATCACCGGCACAACGCGCTGAGCGATGCGATTCATATTGCGATAGCTCCCCTGCAATTTGAACGGCGGTTCGGTGCGGTAGGCGTCGACTTGTGCCGCGCTTTGGATGTAAGTTCGATTGACGCTCAAGATGACATCGCGAACTGTCAAAAGTTTGGCAAGCACCGCCACCGCGTCTGCAATTTGATCCGACGACAGGTTGCTCTCGAGATCAAGTCCTTCCATCGAGCCGGTTTCTGCCGCTCGCACTAGCGCCCGCTGGTCGCGGCTGGAGGCTCGCGCCAGCGGTTGCAAGTACTGGTTGCTGGTCAAGCAGTTCTCTAGGTAGCTCAGCTCGAATGCATCGCGAGCTTCGCCGATAATCTCTCCCAAGTTGTAGACGTCAGCTCGGTTCGCCAGCATGTCAGGAATTTGAAAACGCTGGCCACTCTCGGTGTACGGATTGCCAGCCATGACCACGACGACTTTGCGACCACGTAGATCGTAGGCTTTGGCCTGCCCATCCCAGACCCCTTCAATTCGTCGCGTGGCGTCGCATAGAGGAATGAATTTCTGTAACAGTTCAGTGTGACAGTGCTGGATGTCGTCCAGGTAGAGCATCACGTTGTCGCCCATCTCGAGTGCGAGATTGATCCGCCGAATCTCTTCGCGCGCCGAGGCGTTGGTCGCTTCGGCCGGGTCGAGCGACGTGACTTGATGCCCCAGAGCTGGGCCATTGACTTTCACGAATACCAAGCCCAGTCGATTGGCGACATACTCCATGAGCGTCGTCTTTCCATAGCCAGGTGGGCTGACCAAGAGCAGCAGCCCCATTCGATCCGAGCGCTTGTTCTCACCAGCAGCACCAATCTGCTTGGCCAAATTGTCACCGATCAGCGGCAGATAGACTTCATCAATTAGTTTGTTGCGAACGAAGCTAGTCAGCACCTTGGGTCTAAATTCATCGATTCGGAGCTGGCGCTCGGCCTGCTCGAGCAATTTGTGCTTGGTTTGCCTCAGGGCAATAAAGCGGGGTAGGACGTCTTGCAGATAGTTGTCGGTTCGCTGCATGAATTCATGATAGTTGAACTGTATACTTGCTGAGCCGATGCGTGGATGGTCGCCGACCAGTCCCTGTAGCTCTAGGGCGATCGGAACATTCGGTCCCGGCAGGGCGGGTTGATCGTTGCACAACAGTAGCGTGGCCAATTCCTGTCGGTAATCGGACAGTGGATCGATCCGGCTCTGGTCGTCCGTGGGGAGTGAACGCAGGTAGCCATCCACGGCATCGAGGGCGAGCGTCCAAGCGGCGTGAGGCTGTTCCAGGTTGCCATGCAGGGCCTGCTGCAGCAAGGTCCGCAGCTCGGCGGGGAGGTGGCTGTGCAGTCGTTGCAGTGTTTGTAGCGCCCTGGGGCTCGCCACACGTTGCGTCCCTTGCTGCAATTGTTCGAAAAGGTATTCGGCCATCGCCACCACTTGCGACGGGTCGCAGCTTCGCAGTAGCCGCCTACCGTGGCGTGCCAGTAGGCTCCGCAGACGCACCACGTAGGCCCGGTTGGCAGTCGCCATCGGTAGGATTTGTGCAATGCTGTGGAAGCCAGCAATCCAGCGCAGGGTTTCATCTCGCGCCGGTGCTGAAACCATCCGCTGCCAGACAAACCAAGCCGGTCCGCGCACGCCGGGTGCGTAGCGAAGCAAGCCGATTACCTGATCGAGCTGCAGCAGGTGGGTCAAGATCATTGCCGCATCGTGATCATGCACGCCGCGCGAATAGCCTTCGTCATGCCGTGGCTGCATCGCCGCGCGCACGAAATCGACACGCTGCTCCGCATCGAGTGCCAGCCAATACTGCGCGTTAGGCTGCAACTGGTTCTGCTTCAATTGACTATCGTGTTGTTGCTCCGCATGTTGTAGCCCCGTGTGTTGTTGCCCCGTGTGTTGTTGCCCCGTGTGTTGTTGCCCCGTGTGTTGTTGCCCCGTGTGTTGTTGCCCCGTGTGTTGTTGC
>CAKQNH010000133.1 GCA_934255105.1 uncultured Pirellulaceae bacterium | reverse complement strand
CGGCTTGATGGTCCGTGCGCCTTCTTTCCAGTTGGCGGGGCAGACCTCGCCGTTTTTCTCGAAGAACTGAAGCGATTGCACCATCCGCAAGGCCTCATCCACGCTGCGTCCCAGCGGCAGGTCATTGACCACCTGATGCCGCACCACCCCCTTCTGGTCGATCAAGAACAAGCCCCGTAGGGCGACCTCTTCATCGACCAGCACATCGTAGTCGCGCGAGATCTTCTTGTTTAGGTCCGCCACCAGAGGGTAGCGGATGTTGCCGATTCCACCCTCACTGCGCGAGGTATTGCGCCATGCCAAGTGTGAGAAATGGCTATCGACGCTGACGCCGATGATCTGCACGCCCAGCGATGAGAACTCCTCCTCGCGATCCGAGAAGGCGATGATTTCGGTGGGGCAGACGAAGGTAAAGTCCAGCGGATAGAAAAACAGCAATACATATTTGCCGCGATAGTCGCTCAGGCTCAGCTCTTTGAACTGGCCATCGGCCATGACGGCCTGCGCCTTGAACTCAGGGGCCGCTTGGGTCACCAACACACTCATGATTATCTCCCGAATAGCAATTTGTCTATAACAGAAACCAAGCGGCGGGCAACCCTATTGTGCACGCATACCGCACACTCCTAGCCGATCGGGCACGACCAGAAAACCGCCTGCCCGCGTGCCAAGATTGTTCGATTTCTTTCCCCTACAACTTACCACCCGACTGACTAATTGGCGAGGCGTAATGCGCCCGGCTCGACGGTAGCGGAAGTCGCCCAGACTTTCGCCACGGGGCGCCCTGGCTAATTGGCGAGGCGTCATGCGCTCGGCTCGATGGTAGCGGAAGTCTCCCAGACTTTCGGCCACGGGGGCTACCAAAACTCTTGGCGAGTTCCGCTATGGATAGATTCGCAACCTTGCAGCGACTACAAGGGGGGAGGAAGCGTCCAGCTACGGTGTAGGACATCCGACAGTGCGTTCAATCTGGGCGATCGTGCTCGCGAGACTGGCCTCAAAACGAGCTTGCTGAGTTTCAAACATCAACAGATCGCGATAGGTTTCGATCAGCGAAAAGAAATCGGTGCGCTTGCCCCGATAGTCGGCAATTGCCAACTTGAGCGTGTCTTCGGTGCGTGGAATGATGCGTGAACTATAGATCTCCTGCTGCTGAACCAGCGCATCGGCTTGAGCCATCAAACGCCGCAGTCGTCCCTGAATGGCATCCCGCTCAGCATCCAGACGCTCGGTCGTGCTACTGGTGCGATGGGCCGCTTCACGCATCCCCGCATTGATTCGATTGTACCACATGGGCAATGTAGTCCCCACCGTGAAGTTGAAATTGTCTTGTCCATCAGCCACTGGACTCACCGCCAGGTCGTCATCGGTGATGATTGAATAATTCATTCCCACTTGCAGGTCGGGGTATTTCTGCAGACGAGCTAGCTTCTGTCGTTGACGGTCTCGCTGAATTTCCCAGGCGAGCATTCGTAGCTCGGGGCTGCACTCTTCAGCCAGCGCCAGAAGCCCTTCAAGCCGCTGCGGGATATTGTTTAGCTGCAAATCTTCGACAGCTTCTGGGATCAGCGAGACGGGTTGTTGGACCAGTGCCGCAAGGTCGGCCTGCGCTTGTTGCTTCTGCTGAATAAGCGTGACGAGTTGATCGTCCAGTCGGTCGGATTCCAATTGAGCGCGGAGCACGTCTTGTTGACTTCCGCCACTCCGGTAACGAGCCTCCGCAACCTGCGTTAGGGTATTGACCAACTCGCGAGTCTCGTGGTTGATCGCGACGGCGCGCGTCGCAAACCAAACTTCATAATATGCCAGCCGGACGGACTCGACGACTTCGCGCTGGATGCGAGCCAGTTCGGCTTGAGCCATCTGTACTTCTCGATCCGCAATGGCAGCCTTAGTCTGCAGTTTCTGTGGCCAGGGGACCCCCTGTGTCAGGTTGAACTGATGGCTGACTCGACCACCGGCCGTTTGCAAATCGTCCTTCGCACTCGGCCAAATGGTGTTATTAAACGTCGGATCGGGCAAGGATCTGACCTGCGGCGCAACGTTGGTAGCCGCCGCCACGCGTTGGCGCGCAGCGCGAATCTGATGATGGCCGCTCAGCGCAATGGAGACGAAGTACTCGACGGGCTGCTGAGTTCCCAGTGCGGCGGATGCGTTGCTGGACGCCCGGTCCAACATTTTCGGCACGTCCGTTGCGGGCATTTTCGGCTCGTCCGTTGCGGGCGTTGTCGGCACGTCCGTTGCGGGCTCAACTCGTGGCGGCTCAGCTCCAACAGCACGCGGCGCGTCTCCGGAGGTCTGAGCATCCAAGGGGATAGCACCGACATCTGCCCGCGACGCGACCGGGTCGTTCGCTGTGGCAGGCGACTCATTTGCGAATGCAGGCTGTGCCGCAGTCACAACCACTCCGCTGTTGTATGCCACGCTCTGAATAGTTGGCGCAGCCGCGGTCACTTCGCCTGAGTTCGGCTTGCTGTCCGTACTTCGCGAGAATAACTGCGGCCTAGATGTGGGGGGGGCTACACAGCCGGCGCTGGCCACGCCCGCCAAGAGTGCCAGGCAAAAACACTGCTGTGGGCGAATGGAATATCTAGGGATTTGCAGCCCGACCATACTTGTCCACTCCTCAGAGTACAATAAAAGCTGGCATATTTGCCTATCTGTCGAATTGGGCTTGTGCCGACGTGCCACATGTCAGTTATAATTGACATACCGCATCAGGGTATGTTATCGGGCCGATCATAAGGAAACCTCCGCACAAATCTCATGGGCCGCTCAATCCGCATGACCGTCAATCTCTGCCTGATTGTGGCGATATCGCTTCAACAGTCGGTCGCGCCTGCGCTCCAACAGAGCTTTTCGTTCGCATGCGCCGCGCCAGCTAGCGGCCAGGGGTGCAGTTGCTGTGACAGCCAGCCGATAGCATCCGGCAGTACATGTTGTGGCCAGACCGCTAAAGGGGGTTCTGACAGCGGAAAATCTCACTGCTGCGGACACGCCCAGGCCGATGCGCAGCGAGCCAACCTGAAGCATCCGGCCCCTGGCAGCGTTATTCAACGTCAGGTAGATGTGCAAGCTGCCGAAACACCGCGTTCCAGCGCTCCCTTGACATGCTGTGCCGACAAGGTCGTCAAGGTCGACAAGGTCGTCAAGGCATCGTCGCCGGCTTCCGCTCCGGTCAAGGATACGGGTTGCCACTGCGTGCATGCGCCCGCCGCCCCCGCCACACCGTACGCTCCAGTTTCGCGCACAGCGACCAGCGACACTTCTAATTTAGTCTCGCTGTGCTGCGCGTGGTTAGTGTTGCCTGACCTCAAGGTGCAGTCGCCGCGGGCTGTTGCATGGGACGATGGCACGCCATCGTCATTCTCACACTTTGCCCAGATCCATCTTTGCGTCTGGCGGCTATAGCAGCGGCTCTAGGGAGCGCTTGCGCACTAGCGACAGCTCCCCATCTTTAGTTAGCCCGTGGGCTTGCACGATTCCAATGCCCTTAACTCGTTAAACCGCGTGGGCATCGCCCCGCGCACATCCATGCTTCACAACGCGCGGCCCGCTGGGCACGCGGTTTAACGAACTCGGCAGACATTACGCGCGGCCCGCTACCCACGCGGTTTAACGAACTCGACAGACTGCGCATGCACTACCAAGAACCACGTCGCTCAGTACGCGAATGCCTTTGCGAGACCCAGATAATGAATCCCAGCGAAAAACCGCTCGAAACCTCCAGCACTACAACTTCCGTCGTGGAAGAACCCCGGGCATCGGAACCTGTGCCGGCTACTCGCGAGCCGTCTAAGGCGACCGAAACGCAACTCGGCGGATGGGCATGGCTGGTCCGCTTTGCCATCAAGGCCGCAGTGGTCCTAGCTGTCGGGGCGATCCTGTTGACGATGCTCGGCTTTGCTCAACGCGTGGAGTGGATTACGGCCACGGGATTTTTCGGTGAACAAGCCTCATCGGACAGCCAGGGCGATTCAGGCAGCGGGGAAGCCAAACGCTATATCTGTCCCATGATGTGTACGCCCCCTTCCTCAGAGCCGGGCCGCTGCCCGGTGTGCGCCATGGAGCTGGTTGAAGCAAGTTCGGGCGGCAGCGGCGATGGCATCTCCGTCAACATCGAGCCCGCGGCGCGACGCTTGGTCGGCATCCAAACGGCTATGTCCAAGACGGGGGACATGACGCGCACGCTACGCACGATCGGATCGATCGACTTCGACGAAAGCCGGCTATCGACCATCTCGGCCTATATCGATGGAAGATTGGAAAAGTTGATGGCCAACTACGTCGGAGTGCAGGTTCACCAGGGAGATGACTTGGCATTGATCTACAGCCCCCAGCTCTACTCCGCCCAAACCGAATTCGTCACCAGCCTGGAGAGCGCGGTGACAAGTCGCTTCAGCGTTGGTAACAGCGACCTGCGTGCCATGTCCCGCGAGAACCTGGGTGAACTGGGCATGACTCCCGAGCAAATCGAAGCACTGAGCCAGAGCCGCCTTCCTCAGTCGAGAATTCAAATCAAATCTCCACAAAGTGGCACCGTTATCGAGAAGGCCGCCGTCGAGGGAGACTACGTCAAAACGGGACAGAAACTTTTGAAGATTGCCGACCTGTCCACTGTCTGGCTAATGCTCGACCTGTTCCCCGATGACGCTGCCAGCGTCCGCTTCGGGCAACAGGTTGAGGCGGAGATTCAGTCGATGCCGGGTGAGGTCTTTACTGGACGTGTAGCCTTTATCGATCCGACCGTTCAGCCTTCGACGCGCACGGTGCGGGTCCGCGTGGAGGTGCTGAATTTCGATGGCAAGCTACGACCAGGCGACTATGCAACCGCCAGGATCACGGTCCCTGCGATCCGCAGTGAGCTGGTCTATGATCCGGCCCTGGCGGGCAAATACATCAGCCCCATGCATCCGCAAGTCATACGCGACGATCCAGGCGAATGTCCGCTGTGTGGTATGGAGCTGATTTCGACCGCTCAGTTCGGCTATGCGTCCGAGCCGTTGCCCGGCCAACATGTCGTGACTGTGCCGCGCGATGCGTTGCTGCTAACGGGCGATCATGGCGTGCTCTACGTTGAAACCGAACCGGGCCGCTTTGAGATCCGGCGCGTGACCGTGGGGACGATGAACGATGTCGACGCGGTCATCGTCGCAGGCTTGGCGCCCGGAGAAACGGTGGCCACGCATGGTAACTTCCTGATCGACTCCCAAATGCAGCTCGTTGGAAATCCGTCGCTGCTAGACCCCAGCCGAGCCCCCACCTATTCCCCTGGCCCGCTGGATCTGCCCGTCGGCCAACCCCTGCTGCTGGTTGGCCAAGCCGGTCGGGAGTTCGACAGCGCCTTCGACGCCTACTTCGAGATCCAGCGCGCGATGGCCACGGACCACAGTCCGCCGCCAGTGGCGCTCAGCGCGTTCTTAGAATCGCTGTCCAAGTTGGAAACGTCTTCGGAAGTCCCAGACGCTACTCAGCGCGAGATTGCTAAAGCCCGCCATTCCGCCACGCATATGGATGGCTCGTTGGAGAGCGCACGAGCCGCCTATCGGAACGTTAGCCAATCGCTGCTGAAAGCGGCCACAACGGCGCGAGGTGCGCGGTCAGCCAAGAACCTCAAGCACTTCTACTGCCCCATGGTGCCCGGCGGTGGTGGAGACTGGATGCAGGCCGAAGGCGAACTGGCCAACCCGTACTGGGGCGAGGAAATGCTCCGCTGCGGCGAACTGGTGCGCGACATGGGAGCACAGGAATAAACCATGCTAAACTTCATCATACGCTTTTGTGTCAAGGAACCGTGGCTGGTCGTCGCCTTGACATTCGCTATGTCGATGGCCGGTTGGTGGGCTTTCACCGCGGTACCCATCGATGCCATCCCAAATGTCGGCGAAAATCAAGTCATCGTGCTTACGCAGTGGCCTGGCCGCTCGCCCAAGGACATCGAAGATCAGGTTACGTATCCGCTCAGCGTCGCCTTGCTGGCTGTGCCGGGTGCCGAATCGGTGCGCGGCAAGAGCATGTTCGGCTCGAGCTTCTTGCAGGTGACCTTCAAAGACGAGATCGACTTCTACTGGGCGCGGAGCCGCGTTTCAGAGCAGTTGGGCTCAGCCGCTTCTCAGCTACCCGATGGGGTCGTTCCGCAGCTCGGCCCCGATGCGACAGGTCTGGGGCAGATCTACTACTACGTTCTGCAGCCGCCGGAGAGTGGCATGGACCTTGCCGAACTCCGCAGCTTGCAAGACTTCGTGATCAAGTACGAACTGCGGGCCGTGGAAGGCGTTAGCGAAGTCGCCTCGATCGGTGGCTACGTGCGGCAGTATCAAATCGATGTCGACCCCGACAAACTGCGCTACTATGAGATTCCTCTGGATACCCTAGCCATGGCCATCGAAGGTTCCAACTTGGACGTGGGGGCCAAGACAATTGAATCGTCCGGCATGGAGTACATCGTTCGCGGCAAAGGCTTCTTGGGCACCAATGGTGACAAAGAAAAGGCGATTGCCGACATCGAGCAGACGGTCATTTTGCAACGCGACGGAGTACCTGTTCGAGTGGGTGACGTGGCTCAAGTGCAACTCGGTCCCGATTTCCGTCGCGGTGCATTGGATCACAACGGCGCTGAAGCCGTCGGCGGCGTAGTGGTCATGCGCTACGGAGAGAATCCGCGCGTCGTCATCGAACGAGTCAAAGACAAGATTGCTCAGATCGAGCCCGCGCTGCAAGGTGTCACGATCCGCGGGGTATACGACCGCAGCGAACTAATCGACGAGACCATGGGAACGCTGACTCAAGCGCTGCGCGATCAAATCATCATCACGGCAGTCGTCATCTTGTTATTTCTGCTGCATATTCGCAGCAGCTTCGTGGTCGCCATCTGCCTGCCCGCCGCCGTGCTCATGTCCTTCATTGCCATGTACACAGTCGGCGTGGGTTCCAACATCATGTCGCTGGCCGGGATCGCCATTGCCATCGGGACGATGGTGGATATGGGGATCATCGTCTCGGAGAACGTCTATCAACATCTGGCCGAGTGGGAGCGGCAGACGGCCCAGGCCAAGCAATCCCCCGAGGAGCACTCCCCTCCTACTGCCACTCGCGAGCAGGTCGTCTATGACGCCACGATCGAAGTCGCCCCGGCAGTGGTCACCGCGGTGGCAACTACCATCATCAGCTTTCTGCCGGTGTTCTTCCTCACGGGTCGCGACTATCGACTATTCTCACCCCTGGCGTATACCAAAACATTTGCCATCGCTGCGGCCATGCTCACCGCTGTGACTCTCGTCCCGGCGCTCAGCAACTTGATGCTCCGCAGTGCGGGCTACCGCAAGCGTTCGGCTGCCGTGGCAGGGCTGGCCTTGAGTTGCTTAGTGGCCGCCCTGTCGCACTTCCTGTGGGGAAGCCAGCTCGCGGAGTACGTGGGAGCTCCCAAGTGGACGGCCACGCTAATTGTCAGCCTGATCGGCTTTGGCTTGGGATGGCACTTTTTTCGAGAACGCATTCGCCCGATCGAAGAGATTCCTACGAGTCGATTTGTGCGTTGGATATACGCGGCCCGCCTGCGGCATGCGCTCAACAACAAGGCATTGGCTCTCTCCTTCCCTGCGGCGCTGCTGCTCTTAGGTGTGGGAGGTTTCATAGGCTTCCCTACGCTGCTGCGGCCTGTCGAAAAGGTAGCCAGCCTGTTTGGCGCCGATCTCAATCAGTTGCCTGGCTACGTCGATGCCAAGCACATTTTCACGGGGCTGCAGAGCGACGACTGGATCGCACTTGATGAGGGGAGTTGGTTCTACATGCCCACGCTCTACCCCGCAGCTAGTTTTTCTCAGGCCATGCAGGTATTGCAAACCCAGGATGTGCTCATCGGACAAATTCCTGAAGTAAAAGAGGTGTTGGGGAAAATCGGCCGCGTCGAATCCGCGCTCGATCCAGCTCCGACCACGATGGTTGAAACCTACGTGATGCTCAAGCCAAAAACGGAATGGCGCGAGGGTGTGACACCGCGAGACATTTGGGATGAAATCAATCGCGTGGCGACGCTGCCCGGAGTCACGCCCGCTTCCGCCCTGCAACCCATTGAAGGCCGCGTGGTCATGTTGCAAAGCGGTATCAAAGCCTCGATGGCCATTCGCATCTACGGTGATGAATTGCAAACGTTGGCCAAAGCCGCCTTTGACGTCGCGGCGCACTTGCGAAAGTCCAGCTATGTCAACTCTGGAACAGTCAATCCAGACATCGTCATGGGGGCACCCTATATCGAGTTTTCGGTCGACCGTGAGGCGGCCTCGCGCTACGGAATGAACGCCACCATGGTTAACCAAGTCATCGAGATGGCGCTCGGAGGCATGAACCTAATTACCACAGTGGAGGGCCGCGAACGATATCCCGTGCGACTCAGGTACAACCGAGACCTCCGCGAACGCATCGACCAACTCGGTCGCCTGCCGGTAGTGACTCTCAGCGGGGCAGTCGTGCCACTGGAGGAGTTGGCCAAATTGGAAATGGACTGGGGGCCCGGCGCAATTAGCAGTGAAAACGGAAGATTGGTAGCTCACGTGGCTTTCATGACCAACGGTATGACGGGCGATTTGGAGTCGGTCAAAGCTATTGAAGAAGAGTTGCGACTGGCTCAGTTGCCCAGTAGTGCTGCCCCTCTCAGTAGTGACACGCACAATAGTGGCTCGCCCGGCGGAGACACGCATCGTGGCGGACAGGACGCAAGTGAGCAACTCAACTTGACCGCAGCCGGTGCCGCAACAGGTACGGCACCTTCTTTGGTTCTGCCCACCGGGTATTCGCTGGAAGCAGTCGGTAGCTTCCGCAATCAAATCGAAGCAAATTTGCGACTGATGTGGATCATCCCGATCGTCATGTTGATCAACCTGATTGTGATCTACCTGGAGTTTCGTAACCTGCCTATTTCGATGGCCGTCTTTTCGGGGATTCCTGTCGCGTTTGCGGGCGGGATGGTGCTAGTGGCCTGGATGGAGGTCGAGCTGAACACGGCGGTTTGGGTCGGCTTCATCGCCCTGTTTGGTCTGGCCGTAGACGACGGCGTCGTGATGGCTACGTACATTCACCAGTTGCTGAAGAAGCGCAAGATCAACAGTGTGCAGGACATTCGGGACACGATTTACGAAGCCGGGTTG
>CAKQNH010000132.1 GCA_934255105.1 uncultured Pirellulaceae bacterium | reverse complement strand
TCTGTGGTTTTCAGATCGCAACGGGAACATGGTGTTAGCTCCCGAGGAGTTTGCTGAAGACTACTTCTCCTCGCGGGGCAACAATGTAACAGCCGGAACCAGCGGTGGTTTTGCCGCCGCGGCGCTTGAAAAGGTAGAGCTGGACGTTAAGGTCGATGGGGATGTAGCCAAAGTAGTGGGGCGGTTCAGTACTGTGTTGACCAACGACTACGCCACCAGCATCCCTCTGGGGCTGGGGACTGTGCAATGGAACCACTGGGTGTTTTCTGGTCCTAACAAACAAAATCGCCTGCAGCCTTCGCGCGAGGAACCCGGTTGGCGATGGATCGTCCAGTCGGCGGCAGACGTGCCTTCGAGTGCGACGCTGCAGGGAGTAACGCGGATCAATCATGAGCTCGAACGCCATCAACTGGCACTCAAGCTCCCCTCGGCGCCATGTATCGTGCATGTGCAATTGCCTGTCAATGCGGTCGATGTGCGTGTGCGCAGCGAGGATGTGTTGCAGCGCGAGTCGATTGACGGCCGCGAGCAGTTTACAGTGACGAGTGCTGGCGGAGAATTTTTGCTTTCCTGGCGCGATCAGGAGCAAGTGGCCCAAGTAGCGGCCATCCATGCCAGCAGTAATACCAGGTTCGAAATTGCAGACCCCTCACAACCTTGGCTAGCGACCACCACGCTCAATGTCCGCTGGTACGGCCGCGATTCGGCCAATCAAATCCGCATCGTGCTGCCCGCTGGGGGCCGTTGGCGAGCCCTGCCAGGCTCCGATTACGAACGCTACCGCATCTCCATCGACTCTGCCGCAGACATCGCTCAGAACACCGCTGTGGGATCGGACAGTGTCGAATCGGAGTTGGCCGATGAAGCGGCCACTGAGGGAGGCGCAGTTGAGTCAAGTGGGGCTGCCGTCTTGGATCTCGAAATGCGCCCGCTCCTACTCGAGAACTTTGACATCGGCCGCAACGATACCCTGGAGATCCCTTTAGAATGGGAATGGACGCCTCAAACGCAGACCGGCGAAAGCTTGGAAACTCAGGTCCAGGTGGCTGTGCCAGAGGTTAAAGGAGCCGACCAACATACCGGCACCGTGGACTGCATCGTCACCTCTGCCTACGCCGTTGTGTACCAGGAGGGGGTCGGGGCGCAGTTCACTTACCAAGGGCCGTTGCAGGCCGCATTTGCACGACAGCAGTTGCAGTTCAAGTTCGACCGCCAGCCATTCGATTTGTCCCTGCTGTTTCGCCGCGAGCAAAGCCTGCCCACGGTTCGACCAACCTATCTCGTCCACGTCGACCGCAACAAACTAACGTTGACCATGTGGTTCGATTGCTCCTTCGATACCAATCAACCTCAGATGGAACTGGGGCTGGTGCTCGCTGACTGGGTTGTCCACGAAAACACGGCCCGTGTAGTTAATTCCAGCGACGACCTGTTTTCAACCACGGGTGAAACTCTGCGAGTGCAGCAGCAGGTCGACCGCAACTACATCATACGCTCTGCCAAAGGGGACGCGGCCGCCTTTGGGTCGAGTCGGCATGTCGACCAAATCTGGCGTGTGGTTGCCGAACGGACCTGGAACACGAGTGTAAAAGAACTGAATTTTCAAATACCGCAAATCATCCGCGGGCAGATCAATGGCAATCCAGAAACCGACCACGGCTCGGGGGCGTTATTGGTGACCAGCGATAGCAATGTGCTGCTGACTTGGCAAGAAACGGCGGGGGCCGGTTTACAACGCGACTCGTTTTCTACCGAGTATCGGCGCTATGTCCCCGTGCCAGGGGTTCGTAAACCGCTGGTCTATCGCTTTCAAAGCAGCGCTACGACGCCGCGTTGGACCGGCCGGGCCGAGTTGTTAGCGCGACAAATTTCGGTTGAACAACACGCCAATCTAGATGTGGCGGCTACGCAAGTCACCGTCCGCCAGGATTTCGATTTGCAGATTGCTAATGAAGCTCTGGGAGAATTGCGTTTTGCCGTTCGCAAGGATGTAGCCGACAATCGCCCGCCGCAGTTGCTGGTCAACGGACTGCTCTACTCCGCCCCGCTGGTCGCCACGATCGATGAGCAATCGCTGATGGAACTGCTGGCTCCCTCTCCACCCTCGCAGACCGCGCCTCCAAACGGCGCTGTGCCGGCGCAGGAAGTCGAGCAAGAACAAGCTGAGCAAGAGCAGGCCGAAGGAGCTCGGGCCGCGACTGAACAAACGGCTATCGATCAGGCTGCGGGTGAACAAAGTAGCGCTGGCCAGATGCCTGCAGAAATAGAGCGTCCGCCACGACCTCCCCAAGCCACCCAGCCCACAGCCCCGTCGGACGATGCGATCGTGGCCGATGAGACACAGCCAGATGCGCCTCCCGCCAGCCCAGCGCCGGAAGCGGCAACTATAATGGCTGGCGCGACTGAGACCGCAACCACTGCTGCGAGCGAGAACGCTGCTGCGAACGCAGTCACTTCTGCGAGCGAGAGCACACCTGGACCGAAAGAAAGCGTACCGGTAGCCACCAGTGGCATCATGTGGCAAGTCTATCAAGCGCTCGGCAGCCCGGAGTTGATTGGTGCGACCCAGATCACTATTCAAACCAGTACACCTTGGAAAGGAGACGCGCCGCCAGCAGTTGTAGCGGCCCCTCCTACGGCGACTAGCGCGGCGGCAAGGCAGTCTACCAGCGGTAGAACTCGGCTCAGTACTCCCAGCAGCCAACCGCCGCTGGCCGATACGACGGCCACCACGGACGTAGCTGTGCCATTGGCTCAATTGCTGCTCCCTAACGGCACCACGCGTCTGCGGCAGGATTGGTCGGTGCGTACCGATCTGCAAATGGAAACGATACTCAAAACTGATGCTAGCGACACGCCGGACTTTTGGTTGGCTGGGCAACGTGCGCGCCCGCTTGCGGAGTATCAGCGCGTGATTGATCTCCAGTTTCAGCCTCGCCGATTGCAGGGATTGGGCCCGGTGCGTATCGACAAGTGCTGGCTGCAATCTTTTGTCGGCGGCAGCAAACGCCGCGAGCGGTTCGTGGTCCATGTGGCGTCGAACGTAGAGGAATTGCAAATTAAATTGCCCGGCGAGGCCATCATCCGCGAAGGTCGCGTCAAGGTTTCTGTCAATGGTTTTACGGCGGAGAACAACTTCCGTTACGATCAACAGACCGACGTCATCACCATCCCACTGACTGGTGGATCTGGTGCCGGGCACGTTGTCGAAGTTTCGTATTTCCTACCCGATGAGCTCGGCTGGGCCACCCCCTTGAACGTCGCTCCGCCGGAGATTTTAGGCACCGAGCAGATCGACCAATTCTACTGGCAGTTATTGACCCCAGCGGTACAGCACTTGGCTTGGAGTCCCAATTCGTTGACTGCCGAGTGGACGTGGCAATGGTCAGGGCTATGGTGGAATCGCGTCAGCCGCCTGAATCAGCGTCAATTAGAGAGCTGGATTGGTGCCGTGGTGCAGGAGTCGCCACCGGCGTCTGCGAACAGCTATGTGATGAGCGGAAGCGGCATGGAGGGGCCGGTACGAATATGGGTCTTGTCGCGGTTTGTTCTCTGGCTGCCGATTGGGTTATTAGCGATCACGATTGCGTTTGTAGCGTTAAATTATGCCTTCGTTCGCCGCCCCGTGGTGGTCTTGACGTTGGCCGCTGGCATCGCCGGTCTAGCTGCTGTGTGGCCCGACTTGGCCGTGCTGGCCGGGCAAACTGCCGTCATTTCATTGGGGCTCGTAGCACTGGTGTGGATGGTTCAAGCCGGGGTCGATTCACGCGTCCGACGGCGCAGCGTGTTCTCGGCCAGGCCCTCAACCTACGCCGAGCGCAGCGATCTCGTTTCGGCGTCGCGCAGCGTCCGCCCGGCACCCAACCTACCGCCGCCGTCACAGCTCGGTTCTTCCGTCAGCCATCGCGGAGGGTAGTGGTGACTCGTCTGCTGCTGAAAAATGTTGGCCCTCACCGGGCGCTTGCCGCTCCAGAACTTCTCTGGCTTTGCCGACTTTTGTGCGGCTGGCTCAGTTGGTTCACGCTGTGTACGATTGGCGGCTCGTCAGCGGTTGCCGCGCCTCCCGAGAACTGGGAGGTAATGCGTGTGTTTGTGCGCGATCAACCCGATCAAATCAGCCGCCTTGTGACACGACATTACGCCACGGTACTACTGGATGACCTAGCGCGCGAACTGTCCGAACACGATAGTCTGCGGAAACTTGCCACGCTGCAAACTCCCACGTTGCAGGAGTCGCTGTACGTAGCGCGACTGGAAGGCGAACAGATCGTATCGGATCAATCGCGCTGGACCGTGGTGGGGACCCCACAGGCTCAGCCCTTGGAATTGGGAAATATTTCGTTGGCCCTTCGCACGCCGCGTGGTTTGGATAGCAGCCACACGCTGCTGCTGGATCGAGCGCAATTCACCGCCAATGGTGGCGTTGAACTACGACCTTCGACGGAGACCACCACATATTGGTTTGGCTTCTCGGCCAGTGCTCAGAGCGGGCAGGGGGACGTGGGATTGCAGCGTTTGTTTCAATTTCAAGTCCCGCCGGCCCCCAGCGCGAAACTGCTCATTGCCACGCCCAAGAATATCGAACTGAACTCCCCCGGCGTAGTTGTCCAAAAGCTGTCGGAGCTGAATGCAGAGCTCCCCGAGGATTGGCCTAACAGTACCACAGTTCCATTGGCAGGGACTTCTCAATGGTGGCTGGTACACCTGTCGGGCGTATCTCGGTTCGAACTGCAAGCTACGGAGATTTCCAGTTCGCGTTTAACCGACTACACGCATTTGGTCCGTTCCGCACAAATCAACTATATCGGCGACGAGAGTGTTTTGCAGGCCAGCGCCCGCTTCGTCGTGATGGCGACTCGCACCGCACCCACGATGCGTTTTCGACTCGACCCCGAATTGAAAATTGAGAGCGTGATCGTGGATGATGTTCCGGTCGAGTGGCAGTCACAGCCCAACCTGGCCACCGCGACGAACATGATTGAGTTGCTGCATCTGCCGCTGGCGACTCAAGATCGAACGATCGTTCTTAAAGCCACTCGCGCCTTGCAACTGACCGGCCAGGTTGACCTGCCGACAATCAGCATTGACGAATCCTTTGTTATGGAAGGGGTGTGTCGCTTGGCTGGCACCAGCGATGTCGTAGCCGATCGATTAGATGCCGGCCCCGCCCGCGTTCAGCGCATTTCACCCGCAGACATCACTGCAGATAGCTTTCAGCTTGCTGCCAGCGCCACGCCACTGCTGTGGCAGACGCGGTGGTTGGGCAGTCCACCCGCGCTGAAGGCTACGTTTTCCCACCTGCGCCATACGTGGCATGCGCGCAGCCTGACGCGGCTATCATTGCAACCTGAATGGTTGTCGGCTAACTGCCGCATACGGCTCGAATCGTCCGACTTGACATCCAATGAGATACGTTTACCCATCGGTAGTGGCTGGTTTATCGATGCCGTGCGGCTGATTCAAAAAGGGAGTGACTTTCGCGCTCGAATCGAGGATCGCAAGGGTGCAACCAATCCCGTCATCGTGGTCTACTGGGAGGATGATCGGGAGCAGATTGCGCTTGAGCTAGAGGTGGTGGCTCACAGTCCGCAGCAGTTGCCTGCGGACACCATCAGTGTCCACGTGTCGCGACTGGTAACGCTGCCCGAGGCGGATCAAATAGACAACTATGTGATCGAGCCGTCCAGCCGTTTTGTGGTGCAGATGGGGCCCGAGTTGCTGGCCTATCAGCGTTCCGCCGTGGACCTTCCAGCCTGGCAACAACAATTGCTTCCCGAGCAGACCGAGCACTGGATATTTCAAGGGGTTCGTGGCCAATTGCCGGTCATCACGCTGGCTACTTCCAATGGATCGTTCTCCAGCCAAGTTGTCACGGTGGTTCGCAAGGTGGAAGCGGATCTAGCGCTCGAAACACGCATCGCTATAACTCCCAGCGGCGGAGCGATCGACCACATCAATTTGCTGCTCCCAGCCAACTCGGATGCGATGCGCGTCCACTGGTCTTTGCATTCGGTTGCAAACTCATCCGCAGATTCTGCAATCGCCTCAGCCTCCACTGCTGCTAACGCTGCGCTGCCTGTAACACTAGCCCAGCGAGCGCTGCCAGGGCAGCTAGAAGCTTCGAGCGACCAATTGGAAATGATTGAATTAGAATTGCCCAGTGCGTTGAGCAGCCCATTTGTGCTCCAGGCACAAATGCAAATCCCGCAGCCAACGGGCGAGTCATTTACAACCATTCCGATCGTCGGAGTTCCACAGGCGACCGCAGTCGAATCCCTGGTAGTTCTGCCCGCTGAGCTAGCGGCTCAACTGCATGGTAAGGTGGAGTTGTTGCCGTCCGCTGAGGCGTTCCTTGACCGCGGGCTGCTTGGCGTGCTCGACCAATTGCCCAGCACCAATCATTCGCGTTGGGTAACCGCGCGGATCGACTCGGGTACACAGCAGCTTTTGCAGATTGGTACGGGCGAGATTGCCGAGCACTCGAATTGGGTGTGGAGCGAGTCGATCGAGCACACTCTGATGGAGACTGGTTTCCTCCGCCACGAAGCCCGTTGGGTAGTTGAAGTTACAGAGCAAGTGCCGCTTCAGATCCAGCTTCCCCAGGGATGGAGGCTCGAACAGGTGGCGGTCGATGGGCAGCCGTTAGCTAGTAGTACTACGACTTCGCGATTGCTGCTCGATATGCCTCTGGGGCCTACGGCGAGGGTTTACCTACGTTGCTCGAGCCGACAGGCTGCACCGGGCTGGCTGAGCCACAGTTATTTGCCTCGCCCAGAGCTGTCGGCCCCCGTCTTGGAGTCGCGGCAGACGCTGGCTTTGCCTCCTTCGCGCATGCGGATTCCCCCCTTTCCTTTCACCGCCGTCGCGCCTGCGGAAGATAGCCGACTGATCGACCGCTTGCTTCCCCAGGCTGCGTGGGATTTGTTGGCACCTATGGGATCCAGCGAATTGTTCTCAGCCGATGAGTCTAAACCGGCTGCGGCAGTGCAGCCGGCAGTTGTTCCGCTTGCTTGGGAGCGTATTGAAATATCGGACATCGACGACTCGGGGGCGTTAGGAATTGGCGTGTGGACGATCAGCCGCACCGCGCTAGCAGCGCTCGCTCTGGCCTGTATGGTAATGACGGCCACCTTGCTGTGGATGAGCATTGGGATAGCCATTCGCACGTGGTGGTTGATGATTGCAGCATGCGCTGTGTCGCTGGTATTGGTGCCTCTATGGTTGCTCCCCGCAGTGCAGTTGTTCGGTTTGTCTCTGCTGTTGGCTGCTTTCTTGCGCCTGGGATGTGTCGTCTGCCGCCTGCGCGAATCCGCGGCTAACCCGCGTGGAAGATCATCGGTGGTCAGCGGCCTGAACCATGCTCCCACCACTAGCCTGCTGATCTTGGTATGCCTGGGCGCGGTCGCGCATGGCCAAAACGATGCGCCCACTTCGCCCAGCGAGAATTCGACGACTGGCTCTGCGACGAGTCCGCTCTCCGGCAGCTCGGCGGTCAACGGGAGCTCGCCAGCCAATGCCGTCAGCCGTGGAACGCCCAATGCTGAAGACGGTGAACAGACGCACGAGATTTTTAGCGTGCTGATTCCCATCGATGATTCGGGGGAGGTCTCCGGTGCATACGCCTACGCGCCAACGCGCCTGTTAGAGCTGTTGGCTGGAGGGCGTCAGGGAACGTCACGACCTGAAGCACCACGTCTATTATCAGCAGACTATACGCTGCGAATGCGACATAGCGTGTTGGGCCAGCCCGATCAGTTGCAAGAGATGGCCGTCGAATTCCGCGTGCAAGTCACCCATGCAGAAGTGGAGATCCGCCTACCATTCAATAGCAACCAGTTACTGCTCCAACGCGGCAGCGCGGGTGGGCAAGAACTGTCGGTCGGTGGGCGGGGTTTGTATCAGCTCAGCGACGCAGTTGTGTTTCGCCCTACCACCATCGGCACGGTGCGATTGCAATTGCAATTCGAAGCACCGGCGGTGACAGTCGACCAAACCCGAGCCAACTTACTATGCGCAGTGCCACCCATTCCGAACGCCACCCTACGCATCGTGGCCGATAGCAATTCGAATTTCGAAGTGCGCACCGTCGGCGGTGGTTACAAGGCAGTGGTCTCGGGGGCTACGGAACTCATGGGCCCAGTCGACTCGCTCGATCTGCAATGGACTTTAGCCAAACCACGCAGCGTATCCGGCCAAGCGTCCGTCGAGGTCAATGCCGACACCTGGCTGCACGCCAGGGGAGATCAACTGGCCGCCGTTTGCCAGTTGAGAATCGAACAGGCCCAGTCGCTGCCGCGCGAACTGCACGTGGTGGCCGAACCGGGATGGGAACCGGTGGGAGTAGATTGGCAGGATGCTAAACTGATCGCCAATGAGCGTTCGTCGCTGGGCGAGCGGCGCGTGTACACACTTCGCTGCAATGATGGCTGGGATAGCCAGACTCGTCGCGTGTTGCGGGTCTTGATGGTTCCTGGGAACGATCAGTCCGACGGCGATACGGGTGCCAACGATACGGGCGAAGGTGTGGTCAGCGTTCCTTTCCTGTCGCTGCGCGAAGTCAGTCAGCAGACTGTTGCGCGCACGTTAGCGTGGTCATCCGAAGCGGACGCCACATGGCGCCCCGAAGGACTTGATTTCTGGCCAGAACTGGCCGACGTGCCAGGATTGCAGTGGGGCGGCCTGGGATGGACGTCCCAGCCCAGACTTTATCACATTGCCAACGCGCTAGCGGCTAACTTGCGGCATGTTCCCCCATCGCCTCCGGCCCGAGTGGAGGAGGTCAATGAAATCCACCTGGGAGAGTTCGAGACGCGACTCAATTATCGCGCGCAGTTGGCAGTGCCCAGCCAACGAGCCCTGTCGATGTTGATTCCGACCGCTGCGCGGGTGGATGCAGTGCGCGTCGATGGCAAGCCGGCTAACTACCGTGTTACCGAGCGAGCTGAGCACGCGCTTATTGAACTTTTGCCCGGTGAAAACCCAGCCTCGGTGCGTGTCATCGAAGCCGATTTGAGCCTAGCGATAGAACTGGCCCACGACACACCAATACCCCGCGTCGTGCTGCGAGATTTGGAGGCAGCCAGCTCGATCGTGCGACTGTTGCGCGGCGTGGGGCTCGATTGCCAAATCGACTCCAACCCCACGTTGCAACTGCAGACC
>CAKQNH010000131.1 GCA_934255105.1 uncultured Pirellulaceae bacterium | reverse complement strand
CTGCATATCTTCAATTAAGTGAAGATGCTTCACCGGGCTGCCGACCTTCTGTAGACGCTCCAAATCCCAAAACTGGATTGTGCTCTCCGAGGAAGTTGCTAAACGAGTTCCATCTGGACTTAACGCTACTCTTAGGATTGATTGGTCATTATGCAATGCGGGACCGACCAGCTCTGCATTTGAAGTATCCCAGAAGCGAATTTGCTTGTCAAAGCAGCCTGTAACAAGCCTAGTACTATCCGCATTAAAGCACCAACCTGTAGGCGTTTGGCTATGCACCATCGGGGCTCCAATTAGCTCCCCTGAAGCGACGTTCCACAGTCGACACCGATAATCATTTCCCTTCGTAGCCAAACATCTTCCATCGGGACTGAACATTAAATCCACGGTTCGGCCACTTGGTTTCAAAGGATCACCTACGGCTAGCCCCGTACGAGGATTCCATAACTGCACCCTCCCATCGTTGTCGCATGTGGCAATGATATCACCGCGTGGACAGTATTTTATGAATTTTACCGGACTGCCATGTTTGAGCTCCTGTGGTGATGAGCTCCTGGAATTGAGGTCCCAAACAAAGGCTGAACCCATGGCGCAGGCCGTGACTAGAAGTTGTCCGTCTGGACTGAAGCACAGGTCGTTAACTGCTGCGCCGTGTATTAAAGCATTCCCACTGCGTTTGCCATCGCGCACATCCCACAGCCCGACAGTTTTGTCAAAGCTTGAAGTTGCTGCGAGAATCCCCGAGGGACTGAAGGCAACCTGAGAGATCGACGCTTCGTGTTGCAGCGGCAACCCAACGGGTAATCCGGAATGGGCGTCCCATATTCGAGCGGTGCGATCTGAACTTCCGGTCAGGATGAGCCGACCGTTGGGACTCAAGGCCAGACACGTGACGGCTTGGCTGTGCCTTAGCGCAGGTAGGAGTTGTTTTCCTCCTCGGAGACAACGATCGATAATCACGCGTTGGAAACCCTCACGTAGCGGGTCATGGGCTGCAAGGAGCGCCTCTCCACGAACTAGATTTTGCATAGCTCCACGCTCCTCGCCGGCTTCATACTCTCGAACCCCTTGTGCGAATGAACTCAAGGCAAGCGCCTTGCGCATTTTCATGTTGTTTTCCTCGGCTCGAGCGCTATGCTGTTCGGCTAGCAACCGCTGCTGCTCTGCTACCACTCGCTGCTCCTCCGCCAGAGCTCGTTGCTCCTCCGCATTGCGTGTTTGCTGTTGGGCAATATCCGTTTGTCTCTGAGCCTCAGCCCAATTGAGGTCAGCTTGTGCCCTGGCGACGGTGGTTCGGACTAGTGCGCCGGAAATCCCCAACATGGATAGCAGGATGACTCCACCCAGCAGGCAGGCAAAGATCGCTAATTGTCGATTCCTTCGCCCCCATCGTCTGAGTTGTTCCAACGTGGTGGAGGTACGAGCGACGATTGGTTCGCCGCGAAGCCAGTTTTCCAGATCGCTTGCTAGGGCTTGGCAATCGACGTAGCGGTCCCCTGCCTCCTTGCTCATTGCTTTCTCCACAATGGCCTGCAGATCTTTAGGGATTGTCGGGTTGAGTGAGCCAATGGGCGTTGGCTCGCTACTGAGAATCTGTGCTAGAACTGCATGGGCTGGTCCATCGAAAGCGCGTTCTCCCACCAGCAATTCGTAGAGTATGGTCCCCGCTGCGTACTGATCAGACAGTGGACCCACTGTCGCCGTCTCACCGCGTACCTGTTCAGGCGACATGTAAGCGGGAGTTCCGAGCAAGCTGCCTTCAGTCGTCATCGCCGCATCATCGTTGACGCGCTTGGCTAGTCCGAAATCCATTAGTTGCGGTTGGCCTGCACTATCCAGCATGATGTTTTGAGGTTTGACATCGCGGTGAACGATTCCCATCTTATGCGCGTAATCGAGGGCCCGAGCTATACTCGCTACCCATTGGGCCGCCTGCGCAATATCCGTTGATTTTGACCTACTCACCGCCGAGAGCGGTTGGCCCTCGATATATTGAGAGGCGATGAAGTGCCTTCCGCCGATTTTCCCAGAGTCAAAAACGGGGACGATGTTGGGATGCCTTAGCCGTCCAGCAGCTTTGGCCTCGGATCGGAATCTAGCCCCTTTTTGCCGCTCATCGTCTCCAAACAACGGCACTTTCAAGGCTAGCACTCGGTCCAGTTGCGGGTCGTACGCGCGATAAACTCTTCCAAAAGCGCCCTGGCCGAGCACCCCTTTTAGTTCAAACCGCCCAAGCCTCCCAATACTAGCTTCGGATCGAATCGCTTTATGTTCGCTATAATTTGAGCTGGAACCGGAAGACGATACACCGGCATTCACTGTCCGACGATTGCCGATGGCATCCTTGGTCGACTCCAGCGAAGTCTCCCGCTGCTGAGTTTTTTTGAGAGTCGACTCAGCGTCCTGTGGTTGGTTCGAAAAACTGACGGAGAATTCGTGACCACACTTGGGACACCGCACACGCTTGGCCACAAGTTTCGCCTCGACAGTTAGCGAAACGGTGCATTGAGGACATCTGGCATTCTTGGTTGACACAGGCATACGGGCACTCTTTGAGCATGTCTTAGAAGAGACTCAAGTCTACTTCAGTCGCGACCGTATTTCACTGGTCGATTCTGCCACAATTCTGCGACAAAACTAGGGCACGTCTATAGCACTATTTCTTCGAATGCACGAAATCTACGGTGAGGGCATGAAGGGCCTTCGAAAGTGCTTCCAGGCAGGGGGCGTCGATAGCCCACGGACAACAGGTGCTATTCTCGTCAGCGAGATAGTCAGCGACCTGCTTCCAACCCGCGTATTGCAGTGCTCCTGTTTCCGAGGCGCGATATTCGAATATGAGTGTTGCGTAGCGGATGACGATTTGGTAGCCCGGAGTCGGTGATTTTTTGGACAAGCTCGCGTTCAGTTCCAAACCGGTATCGCTCCAAGTGACCGGTTTCGCAGACTCGACAACCAGTTCCCATTCACCGTCAAACCTTCCCCGCATGTCCTCAGTAGCCTGGGCAGTCAACTGGGACAATCGTGGTGACTGCGGCGATTTTTCATCCGCCTCCATCGTTGCAGCGGCGGACGAATGTCGGGTAGTCGTATTGAGGTGGTTGATTACCAACAGAGCATCGATTGGCGTAATCAGGAAGTCGCGATTTACGTCGATCTTATTCTGGTAATTGGTGCTGCGAGCGTTGAGATAGTTGATAACCGTGAGTGCGTCCATGGGGGTGACCAGGCCATCGTTATTGACATCGAGGTTGGACAAATCGGTTGTCACGCTGGTTTCTGGTGAAGTCGAATCGGAGTTGCTCATGGGAGCGAATTGCTCGGGAAGCAGGTCCAGCTTGACGTTGCTTGTTCCGACGACTAGCGTGCCGAGAGTTGCCACGGTGCTGGCGGCAGTATCCATTGCGCGTACGGAGTACTGCCCAGCAGGCACATGCAAGACGTAGCCCCCGTGCGTGCCGGTTCGCGTAGCGTAACGCTGGCCTGTGCTCGCGACCGCCTCGATCAAGATCCCGGCCATCCCTTCCCCTAGACTGTAGAAATCATCATCAACTACCGTGTCGGTGTAGGCCACGCCGGTTATGGCTGGGTTGGCGTTGTTCTCGCGGCCGAAGTTTTCCGTGGTGAACGCAGTCTGTAAACTATTGCCGCTTGCAAACGTGCGATCTCCCACTACTACTCCAACGCCGACATCACGCATGAAATCGCTCATCAGATTTTGACGATGCCCGGCGCTGCGGAATAGCATATCGTGGGTCGACGCGACAGTATGAGCCACGTCATTGCCAGGAACTGTGCGGTAGGCGATGTTTTCTGCGGCACCAGTCGAGTATCCTGCCTTTCGGACGCGCGCTGAGGGGGTCGAACCGTCGAGCCCGACATGGTCAAAGTAGTTGTTGTCCAACATATCCTCCGAATGCGCCAGTGCCGCATCGACCAGATGCTGGTTGAGTGCCAACGGCTGCTTCGGTACGGCCGTGATGGCACCCGGAGCCAGATTCTGGATTAGATCGATTCCTAAACGGCTGGCCTCCGCAGAGGGGTTGGCTCGAGCGCGATTGACCAGCTCGATCATCAATTGAGACTCGCCTGAAATTTCGATTACCGGCTGTGTGATCCCCAAGTCGACCGCCATTAGCTGGCGACTTTCCATTTGTTCGACGGTCAGTGTGCGAGCCAAGCGGTTTGGAGAGGAGCGACGAGTGAAACGCATATGCTAGGTCCTTCGCAGGGAGTGAATTGGTGACTGTTCACCCTGCTAACGCATAGGATCGCCTCTGGCTGCGCGGCTCGGTCGGAAAAATCCCAAAATTTGAGAAAGCTGAGTTCTCAAGTGGCATCAACCTCTCCGGTATCGATTCACGCCAACTGCGAGCAGCTCCTTTCCGTTGCCCCCCTCCCCACCGCAGAACTGAACAGCTATGGCATGCCGGCGGACGGCCTAGAGAAAACCGAAATGCTGCCCTGTGCGAGCATTGCGGAAACATAAACACACTCCCGCTAG
Source organism: uncultured Pirellulaceae bacterium (assembly GCA_934255105.1). GTDB lineage: Bacteria > Planctomycetota > Planctomycetia > Pirellulales > Pirellulaceae > Aureliella. The sequence goes on along the minus strand of CAKQNH010000131.1, from coordinate 4,704 downwards.
TCACCCCCTATATTGCGTACGCCTTGCAGCTCGAATATTATCTATTCAAGTCCGGAATTCGCGCATCCCATGGGAAATTGAATCATGCCAGACAAACTTGGTCGCAAAGCGGAACGGATCGCCCAGACGAACAATACCTTGGGTATTGACGATCTGTCGACCCAGCCGTCCAGTGTCGGCAGACGCGTCGACGCGAGGATACCCGTCGAGTTCGGTCGCTACCGACTGCTCAAGCAATTGGGTGAAGGGGGTATGGGAGTGGTTTACTTGGCTCACGATATCGAACTGGACCGAAAGGTAGCTCTCAAATTGCCGCATTTCGCGGGAGCGAAGGCGGCAGCCTTTGCAGAGCGCTTTCGTCGTGAAGCGAGACTGGCCGCCACGCTAGATCACCCGAATATCTGTCGCATGTACGATATCGGCGAACACGAGCGGCGTCTGTTTCTGACGATGAACTATGTCGAGGGGAGATCGCTGCACGAGATCATCAGGTCAAAGGGAGCGATCGAGCCACGCACGGCAGTGGCGCTACTACGTCGGATTGCACAGGCAGTTCACTTCGCGCACAAACAAGGAGTCATTCATCGCGACTTGAAGCCCGCCAATATCATGATCAAGAAGAACCGCGACTTCGTCATTATGGACTTTGGACTCGCTCGTCGTGTCGATCAAGAGGAGGCCCAACTGACAGCCACCGGCGCGGTGCTTGGAACACCAGCCTACATGGCCCCCGAACAACTCCGAAGCGAGAAGGGTGCAAGTGGAACGCAATCGGACGTCTATAGCCTGGGCATTATCCTTTATGAATTGCTTACTGGCCAACGGCCATTTCAAGGAACGGTACCTCAGATCTACGCACAAATTTTGACTACCGATTCCGTCTCTCCTGCGAGCGTTCGCGACGGCATCGAGCCAGAACTAGTCGCAATTTGCCAGAAAGCGACCCATAAGGAAACTGCTCAACGATATCAAACTGCGGAAGAGTTTGCTGCGGCACTGGGCCAATGTCTTAACGCCACAAGCTCCATGGGCCTCCCGCCGCAGGCCATCGGTTCGCAGTCTTCCATACGCAGGTCCTTGCCAACAGCCCATGCGTCATCTCCGCCGCGTGGTCGCACGCCGATGATGTTTGTTGCCCTGGGCGGAGCCGCCTTTATTCCAATTTTGCTGGCGGCAATTGTGATTTTAGTCCGCAACCAAGATGGCACGACAACCGAATTGCATCTCCCCGATGATGTGCTTGCGGTCGAGGTGCGAAAAGACGATCGACCACTTGCGACCGTCAATGTCGCGGAAGCTACGGAACCTCCGGCGGCGCAACCCTTCGAGATGTCTAGCAGTTCGCAGTTGCCTGCTGAGAACTTGGGCGATAAACGCGTTGCCTCCGGCAACTCGACGCAATCTGGGCAAATTGCGACTTCGAAAACGGAGCCTGACGCACCGGAAGATGTCGCTTCAAAAGCACAGCTCACTGAATACTTCAGCTTGAATATCGTGGGGCACGAAGTGGATGTGCATAGCTTGAAGCTCTCCCAGGAAGGGCTGCGTTCGACCAGAAACATTTATCGTTGGCCGGTTTTTGAAGTGAATGGACAGCGCTGGGAGCCTGAAGTCCAACCTCTATTAAGCTCGATTGGCCTTAGCGAACTCGTGCCGCCCAACTTGAATTTTAGTGCTGCAAAAGTCAAGTGTATTTCCACTAATTCCGCAGTAGACACCAAATATATAATCACTAGCAAAGGTGTGGATATTGACTACATCCACCAGCCCACTGGTGCGGGCGACTGCCGTACAGTCATCAGGATCCCATACACCAACACGGTCGCCGAGGACATGAGCCAATTTGGTGTGTCTTGGAACGAACCTTGGACTACTTATCTGTATGAATACCCTCCGGATGAGAATCGTCAACCGCCAACGCGCGAGATGATCTCGAAACTTAAGGCCACGGCAAACTTTCAGTTTGAGAAATTGGACTTTGTCTTCTGGGATCAAGGAACGACAGATTTCGGCGAGTTCCAGAGCTCAATTCCGAAGAACTATTTCGTGATTGCTGGCCAACGTTCCTTCAAGTGCCCAGACGGAATCTACTCAGTCGAAAGCTGTGCCGATGATGGCGTTCGGGTTTGGGTCGACGATGTGCTGGTGATTGATGATTGGGAGCACTATGGGCGGGTACAGCACCGTACGCAGGAAAGCCGATTGGCTGCTGGCGAGCATGTCGTTCGCTTCGATTACTATGAATTAGCTGGCACGAGCCGATTGTTCGTCAACGTGCGACGAGTAGAATAGGGGCTTATCTTAGGGCGTGTGAGTTGTTTTGTTAGATGCTGATTTGTGGGGCAGGGAACCGACGCGGAGCGTCGGGCCACATTGTGCTCCGGTTTAACTGGCTGCCGATTTATGACACACCCGCAACTCGATCATGGACGAGCACCGCAACTGGGTGCATGGTTGCGACTGCACGCGCTGGCTGGTTCGCGCGAGGGACAATGCAAAGAGTTGCTTGAAGATGAAAGTATCGTAATTGGTCGGGAACCCAACTCCGACTTGGTATTGAATGATCGGGGCGTTTCTCGCCAACATGGTCGCATAGAGTTCGTCAAAAGCCAATGGAGGATTGAGGATCTCGGGAGTACCAATGGCCTGCAACTTCTGCGCGCTGCATCGGGCCAAAGGCTCGACCTCAAGTCGACGAGCATGCACTTGGAACATGGCGACGAAATAGTCGTCGGTGAAGCGCGCCTGCGAATCGAACTGCCCGTCTGTACCAACGCGGAGACGGATTTACTGGTACCTCAGCAACCCGTAGTGGAAACCGAATTGCTCGTCCCGGCTTCGTCCGCGAATAGTAACCCGATGAGGTCGGCGCAAACGCGTACACGCTCGCAGGAATTGATTCCAAACGCGGAGCATCCATCTGCCGTCCATGCCAACTTCTATTCGGCGCTCACGACAGCAGCGGGACCGTCTGCACCACGTTTGCCCTATCGCTTTCGCAACTACCAAATTGAAAAGAAAATCGGTGAGGGGGGCATGGGGGAGGTTTTCCTTGCTTCCGCCCTGGGCAAATCGTCCAGTTCGCGTGAGTTGGCGATCAAATTCCTCCGCAATCAACATGGTATATCCAACGAGGATCGCGCCAGATTCATACGTGAGATGGAAATCTCGGCACAACTGAAGCATGTCTCCATCGTGGAATGTGTCGACTGCGGCGAAGAGGATGGTCAAGCGTTTATCGTCATGCCCTTCTGCAGCGGCGGCAACCTGGCGGAGTTGCTAAAGAGGACTGGCAAGCTGAATCTCAGACGCTCATTGCGACTGCTGGATCGACTGCTGGCCGGTGTCGAACATGCTCATCGAGCTGGCATTGTCCATCGCGACTTGAAACCGTTCAACGTACTGCTGGCCAAGGACTCACAAAACAAGTACTTGCCCAAGATCAGTGATTTCGGACTGGCCAAGAGTTATCTGCTGGCAGGGGAGTCGGGTATGACTGTCAACGGCACCGTGGGGGGAAGTTGGGCCTACATGCCGAAGGAGCAACTTACCAATTTTCGCTTTGTATCGCCGCAGAGTGACGTGTGGAGTTTAGGTGCCATCGTATACGAATGCTTGACTGGGGAATTGCCACGCCCAATGAAACCTGGGGCCGACCCAATTAGAGTCATTCTTGCTTCCGAGATCGTCGCTATCGATGCTCTCCTTCCCAGTGTCCCGAAGCGCGTGGCCCGATTTATCATGAAGGCCTTATCCCCAGAAACAGTCGAGCGCTACACAGACGCGGGCCAAATGCGCGCCGCCTTGCGAGTCGCAGCCGGCCACGAGCAGATCGAATTATGAATAAGTGGAAAACGCAAATTGAAACGCCACCACAAGCGGAGAAATCACTGCTGACACTGGCAGAGAGCGCCGCCACTCAGTTGTTCAGAGCCATGACCGCTTGGTGAAGCGAGTCGACGGGGGAGTCGAGCGGAATAATGCTCTGATTGGGATGCTCAACCACAAGATCGACATTCAACCTGCGATCGATCCAGACCTTGAAGCACTCGACAATTTGTGCGTCCCACTGCTCACCGGCTCCGTCGGAAATGATGGCTTCAGCCTGTTGTAGAGGCATAGCCTTGCGATACGGCCGGCAACTGGTCATCGCGTCAAAGGCGTCGGCCACGGAGAGTACGCGAGCCATCATCGGTATGGCCTCACCTTGGAGCCCGTGCGGGTATCCCTTGCCATCCCAGCGTTCATGGTGATACAGCACGCCGGGGAGCACGAATTGCAAGTGCCCTAGCCGCTCGACGATCCGATGCCCAATCGTCGGGTGAGTTTGGATGACCTTGAACTCTTCATCCGTTAAAGAACCTTCCTTTAACAGAACGCTGTCGGGAATTCCAATTTTTCCAACGTCATGCAAAACACCCGCCAGGTAGATCTCTTGGCAGGCTTCCTCCGACAGTCCATAGATCCGTGCGAGCTCGAAAGAAAGACGGGCGACCCGTTCACTGTGCCCCTGCGTATAGGGATCGCGAGCATCAATGGCGCTACTCATCGCATGCAGCGCCCCCAGGAACAGCCGATTGCTCTGAACCAACAAGTGGATGTTGTGAGCTTGAGTAGATAGCAGCACAGCCGCTTCCTCGAGCAGCCCCACATCGCCACTACCAAACTCGGGGTCGTATACGGGCAGTCCGTCAGGCAGCCGCT
>CAKQNH010000130.1 GCA_934255105.1 uncultured Pirellulaceae bacterium | reverse complement strand
GAAATCGCTCACCGATGCATTTCTGCGACCGGCGGAGGTTGGTTTGTATTTGCGAATACCCATCGTACTTACCTAATGTTTAATCTGGCCATTACCTGCGGTCGACAACCTACGAGTGACTGTGGTTCACTAGAAGAAGTCGATACGGTGTTCGGCATTCAGCTTGACAACCGCCTTCTTCCAATCGCCAGTCATACCCATGCGCTGGCGATAGCGGCGTGATTTTCCGTGACAGTTCTGAGTCATCACTCGCTCAACTACCACATTGAACAGTTGCTCCACTGCCTGACGCACGTCGATCTTGGACGCCCGCGGGTGGACTTCAAACGCATAGTGGTTGTGGCGGGCTGCGCGATGCACCCCCTTCTCTGTCACCAACGGACGGAGAATTACTTGATGCGACTCCAACTTCAATCCCTGCTTGGGGGTTTTAGCTGTGGGCGTCTTAGCTCGGGGCGTTTTAGCTGCACTCATGACTTCCAGTTCCACTACAATTTCTAATGCTCTAGACGATCTAACTAGCGACAACTTCAGGGGCTCGGTAGAGCGACTGCATTGTCTCTAAGGCTTCCTTGGTGACCAGCATCCGCTTGGGACGCAAGACGCTCAAGGCATTCAAGTCGGCCACGCGAGTGACTTGCACGCTGGGGATATTGCGAGCACTCATGTAAACTACGCTCGAGTAGTCGCCTGTCGCTACCAGGGTCGTCACACCTTCAAGTCCCAGCGACTTGAGCGTCAACGCCAACTCTTTAGTTTTGGGAGCAGCCATGTCTAGGCTGTCGATCACCACTACCTGGCCGTCGATCAGCTTGGATGCGATGGCCATCCGCGTCGCCAGTTGAACTGCCTTGCGCGGCATACGGTAATAAAAGCTGCGTGGGCGGAGCTGCATCGCGTGACCACCGCCGCGGCGCTGCGGCGCTCGCTTGGATCCCGCTCGGGCGTTTCCAGTCCCCTTCTGGCGGTACATCTTCTTGGTTGTCCCGGATACTTCGCCACGGCCCTTGGTCTTCTTGGTGCCCTGACGCAGGTTGGACATGTACATCACAACCGCATCGTGCAACAATTGCTTGTTGATGCGAGGCGCAATAGCGGCCGGATCGACGTCGACCTTGCCCACCTCGGCACCGCTTCGATCGTAAATTGGTAATGTGACCATTTCAGACTTGTACTCTAAAAAATTCGTTCGTCTTTACTCTTTGACTTCTTAACTTACGGCTTCTTCACGGGTAGCCAAGTCGCCTGCGATCTGCAGCTAGCCCGTTGCGTACTAGCCGACTTTATTTGTCTCGCGAACCACCACGTAGGAACCCGTTGGGCCAGGCACTGAGCCGCGCACCAACAACAGGTTGTTGTCCGCGTCGATACGTGCGATTTTCAGGTTGCGAACGGTGGTCTTGGTATTGCCGTACTGACCGGCCATCTTCTGCCCCCTGAAGACGCGACCTGGGTAGGTGGCCATGCCCGTACCACCGGCGTGGCGGTGACACTTCTTGACACCGTGTGTAGCCCGTTGACCGGCAAAGTTATGTCGCTTCATAACGCCAGAGAAACCGCGGCCTTTGCTGGTGCCCGTGACATCCACGGCCTTAACACCGTCGAAGATCGCTGCGGTGACTTGGGTGCCGACTTCATGAGCGGCCTTGCCGCGCAGTTCGCGGATGAATCGCTGCGGTTCACACGCAGGCTTGGCAAGCGTCTCAACGCCTGCGGCAGAAAGCCGCTTGGAGCGCTTGCTGCTGATCGCGGCAACTTGCCCACGCTCAGAGCGGCTCGACAATCGGCGAGGTTTATCTAGGAAGCCGAGTTGCACTGCTTCATAGCCATCGCGTTCGACGGTGCGGACCTGAAGAACATGGCAGGGGCCAACTTCTAATACAGTCACAGGGACGGCGGTGCCATCTTCCTGGAAAATCTGCGTTGTACCGACCTTACGGCCGAGGATACCCTTGGTCATTTCTGCTTTCCCGTCAAACGCTTGCCAAATGGGACCGGAGCCGCTTTAGCCCCGAGTTACCCAACTGGCCTCCGTGGCATAGAGCTGGACTCGTTGAATTAAATAACATTTACATGGTGACCGCTAGGCGGCATCCATACAAGCACACACAAAGATCGCCTGCACTGCTAGCCCGGCTAGTCGCCAAGCTACCGCACATCAGACTACCGTGCCGTTGCCTTGATTTTGATATCCACACCCGCTGGCAAACTTAGCTTATTCAAGGCCTCGATGGTCTTGGCCGTCGCCTGGCGAATGTCGATCAGTCGCTTGTGCGTTCGAATCTCGAACTGCTGTCGCGCCTTCTTGTCAATATGCGGACCCGACAGCACCGTGTAACGCTCAATACGCGTTGGGAGCGGAATCGGCCCACGCACTTCAGAGTGCGTTCGCTTGGCGGTGTCTACGATCTCCTGAGCGCTCTGGTCGAGCACCGAGTGATCGTAAGCCTCCATCCGAATGCGAATAACTTCGTGCGAACCTGCCGACACAGTTTATCCTCTCAACCCATAGCCACGCTAAATACACAAACGTACCCTGTCCTATCCAGGCAATTCGCTAGAGTCGCTGTTGGCAAGCCAGCCGCGATTGAGCTATTCCTCTGGATGGGAAGCACGAGAGTTTATGGACGTCTCAGCAAAGCGTCAACCGCAAATGCCAGTTTGATTCCCGTGTTTTTTCAGATGAGCCTGCAAGGGGGGCTAGTTCGCTAGGCAAACGCGGCGAGCGATGAGCCGAAGGGAGTGTTTGGGGAGCGTTGGTACAGTCGCTTGCAGCGAAGTCAAGCTCCTTGCTGCGACTGCTAGGTGGTGAATTTTTGCGTAGCGTAGCTGGCCCAGAGGTTCGGCTGTCCCCTCGCTCGAAATTCTCCTTGGCCGAAAGTCTTGGCGACCTCCGCTACTATTGAAGTCCTGAATACTCTTATTGAAGTCCTGAATACTCTTTGGCCAGCAAGTCTTGGCGACTTCCGCTGCTAATTCGAAGCGATTTCTAGGAGACTGCTGATTGTTCGTGCGCTGCGGAGGAGAATGCTGCGGAGGAGAATGTGGCCGTTGGTCAAATAAACTGAGGCGCACACAGAGGTAAAGGACGAATAAAACGATTTGACTCCGCAAAACTGGCTTAGCTACGTTGACAAAACGCCAGTTGTAAGCGAGTTTTTCAATTCGTCCAAAACTGATGTTCTTCGCAGGAATTCGTGATGTCGCTGTTGATCGAAAAACCAAATTGCCCAGCTTCTCCAGAGGATTGGTCGCAGTTAGCATTGTCCGTCCCAGAAGTGGTCCAACCAGCGCTTAGACATGGCGTTTGGAACGTGAGCCTAGACGATGATGACGACGATGCCGAGGAGCCTGACGATAAAGACGACGACGAGGATGCGCCGATCGATATCGACCCGCTCGAGTCAGAGGAAGGGGAGGATGACCCCTTCGATGATTTCGACGACGATGACTTTGACGATGACTTTGACGACGACTTCGAAGAGGAGCTCGACGACGATTACGAGATCGAGCCGGACGACAGCGAAATGTTTCCGATGCAAGAGGACGACGAGGACGATGTGGACGGTGATGGCGTCGACGATCTGACCGATGATTAGTGCTAGCGATGATCAGTGCTAAGCGCTAGCGTCCTGTAAAAGTGATTGCGTGTGGGTTCCGCTACCCCTAGATTCGACTTTGACCCCGGTTCATTTTTGACAAAGCACCAAGGGGTCGCAGATTGCGATACAATCACAAGCCCAAGTCAACCAAGCAACTCACCAGGAGAGTCGATCGATGAAAGCCGTGGAACATGATGTGGTAGTTGTTGGCGGAGGCCCTGGAGGGTATGTGGCGGCTATCCGCGCTGCCCAATTGGGGCTCAATGTGGCCTGCATCGACGAGAATCCTGTCTTCGGTGGAACGTGTTTGCGCGTGGGCTGTATTCCCAGCAAGGCGCTGCTCGAATCGACCCACCTGTACCACCAAGCCGGACACCAACTGGCTGAGCATGGCGTGCAGGTCTCGAGCGTGCAGTTCGATCTGGCGGCCATGATGCAACGCAAGGACAAGATCGTCGGCCAGTTGACGTCGGGTATTTCGATGCTGCTCAAGCGCAATAAGGTGACGGCTTACAACGGTCGTGGAAAGCTGACGGGCGTCGATCGCGTGGCCGTCCAATCGCCCGAGGGAACGCAGGAAGTCAAAGCCAAGCACATCATCCTGGCGACCGGCAGCAAGCCCGCCACCATGCGCGGCATCGAGATGGACGGCGACCTGATCGGCGATAGTACTGCCGCCCTCCAGTACAGCCAAGTTCCCAAGCGTTTAATCGTCATCGGTGGAGGCTATATCGGGCTGGAACTCGGCAGCGTGTGGAACCGATTGGGCAGCCAAGTCACCGTGCTTGAAGCCATGGACCGCATCCTGCCAGGGCTCGATCATGAGATCGGACAACTGGCCCATCGCACCTTCGAAAAACAGGGCATTGAGTTCCTAACTGGAAGCTGGGTCGAGAGCGCCCGCGTCGACGGCAAACGTTGTATCGTGCAGTGCAAGGGTGCCGAGCCTATCGAATGCGACCGCGTGCTGCTCTCCACCGGCCGCGTCCCTTGTTCACACGACCTGGGCCTAGAGAGCGTAGGCATCGAGACCGATCAACGTGGTTTTATTCCCGTCGATGCGCACTTGCAAACAGCCGTCGAGGGGATCTACGCTCTGGGCGATTTGATCGGCGGCGCCATGCTGGCGCACAAGGCAAGCGAAGAAGGGGTCGTGTGCGCCGAGCGAATCGCCGGCATGAAGAGCCACGTCAATTACGACGCAATCCCAGCGGTGGTCTACACCCACCCCGAAATCGCGTCGGTGGGCCGCACCGAAGAGCAGCTCAAAGAGGCTGGCGTCGAGTACATCAAGGGGATGTGCCCCTACGGCGCCAATGGTCGAGCAATGGCGCTAGGCGAAACGCAGGGACGAGTGAAGATTTTGGCGCATGCCCAGACCGACCGCGTGCTGGGTGTGCACATCATCGGTGCCCACGCTGGCGATCTCATTGCCGAAGCCACGGCGGCGATGGAGTTTGGTGCCAGCAGCGAAGACATCGCGCGCTGCTGTCACGCCCACCCCACGCTATCCGAACTGCTGCACGAAGCGGCTATGGCTGTCAGCAAACGCGCCATCCACACCGCCTAGTGGGATAAGCTTCCAGCTTGTCATCTCCGCGGGATAAGCTTCCAGCTTGTCGCCGGGCTGCAGCTAGGCCATCGCAAGCTGGAAGCTCACGCCACTGCTTGCTAAAAATGGTGTTCTTCCCAGAGTGCTTAGCACCGCTACCAGTACAATGCTCGGGCCGGGCCGCTGTTGACGACGCGCCCTTGCCGAGGGACGTAGTAGTGCGGCGTCCCGCTGCTCATGTAGCTGGAGTTGACGGTCGGACGCGACGGCGAGTAGCCAATCCACTGATACCACTGCTCGCGCAGCACGCGTTGCTGCGCTTCAAACTGCACCCGCTGGCGGATCAACTCTCGGGTCTCTTGTCGCTGCACATCGTAACGCGCATATTCGGCCACAGCCTGGCTGGACAGCGGCAAAGGGCTGCTAAAGAAGGGCTCGCTAGAACTTTCTTGGCCCCGCGCAGCCTGCGGCGAAAAGCAGATCAATAGCGTGACCGCTGGCAGCCAAGTTAACAAATGGATCGGTCGGATCATCAAACGCACTCCAGGATTGTGGAAGTTGTCAGCCACGCACCCTGGACTAAGTGACCAATCGGGTTTGGCTCATCAGCCTCTATCGGAAAGCCGGCCAGTGAATGCTAGCAAAAGAGCGATTTTGGCCCCCAAAGCTTGCTGCCACCGGGACTAGCACCGATTGCGAAAAGGGTTAGGCGTGTACGAGTTGTGAGGAGTGGGGCGGACGCCCATGTTGCTTCCCAGTCGGCTCTGCAAGACGGCGGGGAGCAATATTAAGTCCCCGACAATGGCACCGACCAGGATCATAATCATCAGCAGAGCAAATTTGCTGGTCGGCAAAAAGTCGCTGAAGAAGAAGGGGAGCATCGATCCAGTGCAGATGATCGAGGTGTGTAGCATGGCGCGTGCGCATCCCGCGATGGCTTGTCGGACGGCAGCGGTAGAGTCTAGGCCCTGGCGGCGTCCGCGCAAAAACCACGTCACAAAGTGGAGCGTGTCGTCGACGGCGATCCCCAAGGCCACGCTGGCGGTTAAGATGCTGGCCACGTCGAGCTTCACAGAAAACCAGCCCATGCTGCCGAATACCAGTGCGACCGGCAGCACGTTGGGGAGCATCAAGGCTAGCCCAGCGACGACGCCGCGCGCGATGAGCATCATCACGGGAATGATCAGCAGGAATGCCATCGCAAAACTGCCTCCCAGGTCCGACAGCATAGCCACGTGGGCCTTGTCGATCACCGCTCGCAATCCAGTGATGGCGAACGTGGGCTGAGTCGCTAGGGTGCCCGAATCGTCGACCGCTTCGAGGCCCGATTGAATTGCTTGCGACAATCGCGATTGAATTTCGCGTTCGCTACCGATGGGCGGAGTGGCTAAGCGCACCGACAGACGCCAAGCCCAAGCATCAGGTCGTTCGGCTAGTAAATGCTGATCTTTCAAATCGCCACGATGTGCGGCCAAGGTCCGCCGCAGAACGGCGCGGCGAATGGTCGCACGCGTCCCTTTGCCAGTGGCCAGGGAAGGTAGGAAAGTCGCCGCGCTAAGCACTCCAGCCACGTGCTGGGAGCGTTCTAGATCGGCGTGGATGGCCGCAATCACTTGAGCTTGGGCGAGTACATCAGGGCCAGTGCTTGGGCCTCTGGGCGAGCGCGTGGGCGACTCTACGGTCGACTCTGCTGGCAATTCTACAGGCAGTTCTACAGGTGGGTTGTCGCTGGCCGGCTTGGGGAAGGCCACGATCACTTCCAGTGAATTGATCGGCCCGAGATGGGTTTGCACCCACCGCAAGCTCTGGATCGCCGGGCTGGAGGGTGGAAACATGTCTTCAAACTCGGTCGATGTCTGCAGGCGCGATAGACCAACGATCGAAAGCAGCAGCAGGGCGATGCCCACACCGCAGATCAGGCCGGAATAGCGCGCTGTCAACCGCGTCAGCCAGTCTACGGCCGTGTCGGTCGCCGGAGTCGCCCGACTTCGGATAGCGCTGCGCGCGACGGTAGCCTTGGCCCTATCGCTTAGCATCTTGGGCGGCTGGGTCTTAGGCGGCTGGGTCTTAGGCGGCTGGGTCTTAGGCGGCTGGGTCTTGGGCGGCTGGGTCTTGGGCGGCTGGGGTAGCTGGGCATTTCCCGGCCGATATTCAAACAGGCTCACCGCAGCCGGAAAGAGGCACAACAGCAATGCCGTAGACAGGAACAGCCCTGCGGCCGCCAGGCTGCCGAACTGCGATACGGGTTGCAATTGGCTAACCAGTAGCGAACCGAAGCCGAAGATGGTCGTCAGGGTGGCCAGCGCGCAAGGCCATGCTCCCAGCACCAGTGCCCGCGACCCAGGATCCGGCAGACGAGCGCTGGCACCCACTGCCGTTTGCTCGACCGCATTCTCCGCCCGAGCGTCGCGATAGTAGTTGGTGAGATGGACGGCTCCCGACAGGGTGAGCATGAAGATTAGCGTGGGCAGGACGACCTGGACCGCACTCATCTCCCCCACGAAGACTGCGATTAACGCTAGGCCGACCAACTGCCCCAGTCCCGCCAACACGAAGACCAGCAGCGTCAGGCGAATGCTGCGCAAGCACAGCCAGGCGATCACCAGTGCCAGCAGTGCCGACGGTACAACGTAGCGCTGGATGGTTTCGCGGCTGGCCCGGTCGATGACATAGACTTGAAACGGTTCGCCCGCCAGGATCAGCTCGCTCGGTGCGACGGCGATAGCTCGTTGGGCCAACTGGCGCAGCGCATCGACCAGCTCCGCGCGGTGCGGCCCTGGTTCAGCGGCCACATGCAAGGCTATAAAGCAACTGCCACCGGCACCGATGGCAAATCCCTGCAATTTCTGTTGAGCTGCCGCTAGCGTCAGCTCGGGGTGGATGCTCAGCCATTGTTGGAGCATCGAGGCCGAGTCGCCGACTCGCGAGATTCCGAGCTGCGGATGCGTGCGGGCCAAGTCCTTGAGCTGCTCGGCCATCTGCGGCAGGCGCGGATCCTGCAGGTTGCAGCCGGGCCAGGTGACGAATAGGATCTGATCGTCGCCAAATTCATCCAGAAATTGGCGATAGGTGACCCGCGCCGCATCGTCGCCAGGCAACCAGGCCGATACCTCGGGCGTGCCCATGCGGACCTGGGCGGCCCAGTAGACCAGACACGGCAACCACACCACAGCGCTCCACAGGAACAGCTTGGAGAACCGCAGGATTGTGTACGCAGCCACTAGTTCACTGTCCGCCTTCGCGTGCCGAATGATTGGATTTAGTAAAGTTTGACGGTTGCACCGGCCGATTCCCTAATTGTGCGGGCATCGTCTACCTGCCACAACCCGGTTGCCCACGGCCGCCGGACTGATTCAGCAGACCTTGACGCATGCTTGCTTTGGTATTAGACTTCGCCGATTAACTTGTTGCTCGCAAAAGACTTAGGGCATTTGCGGGTTCGGTGAAGGAGCATGCCAAAGTGACCAAAAAAGAGATCGTCAAGTCGATTTCCGATAAGACTGGGCTGACACAGTTGCAAATTAAGCAGATTGTGCAGTTCACCTTTGACGGCATTATCGAAACCTTGCTGGAGGACGGACGAGTCGAGCTTCGCAATTTTGGCGTATTTCAGGTCAAAAGCCGCAAAGCTCGCAAAGCCCGCAATCCACGGACGGGACGCCAAGTCGATGTGCCAGAGAAATTTGTAGTGACTTTCAAGCCTGGCAAGGAGATGGAAGCCCGCGTTCAGGAGTTGGAGGACGCTACAGCCAACGAGGCTCGTGCCGAATCCGACGATGTAGACGAGAGAGACGCCCAGCGCAGTTCCTCGAAAAGCCAGAATAGTCAACCGTTGGGCGATTCATCTTTGCCCAACCAAAATGTGTTACCGATCAAGCCACTGCGCACGACCGATGGCTAGGCTGAATGCTAGCCAGTGAGTTCGTCGGACGCGAAGCAGTGGAAAACGATTACTTACTGAGCCAAGCTGGTGCCTGCAGGAATTCTGCTAAGCACCTGCCAACTCACCAGCCAGAATGTTCACGGAGGAACTTGGGATGCGACGCTGGATATGTGCTGCTATGTTGCT
>CAKQNH010000129.1 GCA_934255105.1 uncultured Pirellulaceae bacterium | reverse complement strand
GCAGGTCCATGTCTTTCATTTTCTCGACGTAACCGTCCAGCAACGCGCGGGTTGCGTCCAGCTCCTGATTCTTAATGCGGAACTCAGACAGTTGAATGCCGATCTCTTTGGAACGCTCCAAGGCTTCAGCAGCCTGGACTCGAATATTCTCTTCTTGTTCTTTAAGGGCCGCAATTTGTTCGGCCAAGGCAGTCATGCGCGTCGCCAAGCGCTCGGCAATCGACAGCAGTATACCGTCGTTAGCTTCGGCCTCTCTCTTGATGCTTCGCCTCTCCTGGTCGAGCATCCGCTCGCTCTCGCGTTGCTTCTCGATTTGCTTGGTGGTCGCTTCGATTTGTTGTCGGATGGCGGTCACCGATGGGTGCCCTTCACCCCACTTCTCCATCAGCACATTCTCTTTCATCTTAAGCGGGAAAAGCTGTTCGGTTTCCATCTTGTGGGACAGCAGATCCAGTTGAAGGTCAAATTCAGGGTCATCGGGGCGCCGAGATTGTCGGGTATACCACCAGTTCTCCTGCGCATTCAAATTGTTTCCTACCGTATCGATCATCAGTAGGATCGGCTCAGGTTCTCGCCCAGCATCCAGAGCCGCTTTTGCGCGATTGAACACGGTTTCTAGGAGTTCGCGTTCGGTGCGATGTTGAGAACGTTTTTCCTCAAATGTGCGGTAGGCTTCGGCGAAGTGATCTTTGGTATCCTCACCTTGCCAGATCACATCGGGGCGTTCCTCTTGAAAAGTTTTCAACTCATCCCCTAGGCGTTTGAAGTCCTCAGCCAAAGCTTTTTTGGCATTAGACAAAAGACTCCCCAACTCGGTTTCAGTCCCCTTGTATTCTTTCTCCAGATATTCGCCATAGCCTTCCACGATCGCCGTCACTACTTTGCTGGCAAACTCCGCGTTTTCCGAGACGTAGCTAATGCGAATGAGGGTTGTGTTGTCATCTTTGTCAGCCGGCTCGATGACCAACGGAGACCTCTTCTTCTTGAGCAGGGCCACCACTTCATTTGGGCGCAAATTCTGAAAATCCGTATCACTTTGCTGATTCAAATTCCCTTTCGCTACAGCCAATAGCAGCACGGCTTGGCTGCGGATCACCAGCGACTCGTCGGCGCGCGTGATCCCCTTGTCGGCGGGCTCAAAGAATTGAGTCCGGGGGGAGATCGGAATATTGTTGATTACTTGTACCAACGCGTAGGCCTCGTAGGTGGCCGGCTGTTGTGAGAAATACAGAAAACCGAGGCCAGCACCGATCAGCGAGCCAATAATTGGTAGCCATTTCCAACGCCATAGTATTTGTACAATGTCGAACTGGTTGGCTTGCGACTCTAGCACTTCGGCTGCTGGATTTTGGGCGACTTGATCATTCGTGCGAGGCCGGTCGATAAGTGCGTCTGACATGTGAACTCTTGATGAAAAGTGTCGTGGTCGATGAGGCTCACGTGCGAAGAGGGCTACGAATTTACAATTATAGGCCGAACCAAACTTTTGGGCATCGGATTGGACAGGTTATTTTTCTGTCCCGTTGGTTGATTGCGTGAACGGTTCGGGTATTTAGGATTAGGGGGACGACTCGCTTCTTAAGCTTTCAAAAAGAGGGCCGTACTTGACATCGCTGCCAAACCGATCCAAAGCTTCGGCAAGTCGTCCCTTAGCCTCCACAACTCGTTCGGCGCGTTGCAAGGCGAGAATTAGCGAGTAGCTCCAGTGGGGGTTATATGCGTCTTTGATAATGGCTTGCTCCAAGGCTTCGATTTCGCCGTCGAGATCCCCTTTTTGCTCAGCGCACCAGGCAACTTGAGGCCAGTCGGCGGCATTTCGGGCGGTGGTGAAAGCGCTGTCTAGGTCGATTGCTTCGAGTATCGCATCGAGTGTTTCGGGAGCTCCCCCCTGGCTGGCAAATCTAGCGATTTCGATGCGTTGCATCGGATCGTTGGGGAGGATCGAGACAAGCTGTTCGGCTGTTAAGAAGCGACCGACTAACCTAACGACTTGCATTCGTGCTGCAGGGCTGACCGGCAGCAGTTGCCGCCAGATTTCGGTGCCTGCTGGCCAATCGCCAATCATCAGTGCGTGAGTCCCGGCGGCCTGTAAGACTCGTTGGTTATTGCGGCAAGTGAGCAGGATCCGGGCGTAGTTGCGGCGTCGGTCGTGGGGGCTCATTTCGCCAAGGTCGCTGCGGAGCACCCCCCAACTGGCTCGCCAGTCCATTGGGCAAGCTGCTAGGGCAGCCAGCATATCGCTCTGCGAGGCGGCCAGGTTTTCCAACACAGCCGGTTCTTCAACTAAGAAATCATGCAGGCTGGACAGTTCGGGATCTTGTGTGGCATGCAACGCAGTATTGAAGAACTCGGGGTGAGACAGAGATTGCCGCATAGCTAAACTGACCTCGTCTGGCCAGCGTGGCGACTCAAGCAGTTGTTGGCGTGCCAAATCTTGCCGCCAGCGGCCGATCTGTAGACGTGGTTCTGGCAAGCTTGCTAGTGGCGAACGCATCGCATTTTGAATCAATTCCACCAGGTCGGAATCGGCCAGCTCCGAATCGGCCAAAGCGGATTCAGACTGTTCATAATCGGCCCGCTCGGAGGCATGCAGTCGTTCGGCAAACGCAAAGGCGGAGAGCGGTCTATATCCCAGCCCTACTGCGACAGCGATAAGCAACAGGCACACAATTAGACTCCCAGGACGCCATTTTTTGTCGCTGGTGTCCGTATGGTCCGGGGGCCGTTGACCGGTCGTTGGCGGTCGGCGGTCTCCGGTCAAGTTGCCTTGAGGTGCTGCCCATGGCTTGGTAGATTCTTGTTTGCCAGCCAACTGCCTGGCGGATGTAGATTCGCTCGAGGAAGAGCTGGAGCGTCGCGAGCGTCGCGAGCGTCGCGAGCGGCGCACGGTTTGTCGAACATGGTGGCGAGTTCCCAAGTAGGCACCCACTAAGCAGGCCAGTGGTAAAAAGACAGCGGGTAAAATTAGGCTAAAGTCCACTAGGTTGTGAAGGCCTACGGCTAGCACTGCAAACAGGCAAGTAAAGCGCGTGGCTTTGGCCGTGTTGGAGCTCGCAGGCCGCGACAACAATTGCCAGATCATCCAGCACAGGCCGCTGGCGGCAATCAGCAGCGTGACCACGCCTGCGCCGGAGGCGAGTTCAACATAGATGTTTTCGGCGTGGTAGAACCAGGTGGATTGGGGCGTTTCATACAGGGGAAGCACTGCAAAATGGAAGGTACCTAGCCCGCTTCCAAACAGCCATAAACCGGGCTGAGATAAAACCATGCCCCATAGCATTAGGCGCGCATTGTCCAGTTGATAGGCTTCGCGGGAGATGGAGTCTAGGCGGGCACCGACCAGTTCATCCAGCCCGTACATGGACAGAAACAGCCCTGCGCCAACCATCAGGATCGGTACGATGACCATCGCGCTGAAGCTGGCTTGTCTTCCCAGAGCGTAGACCAGGATAATGGCTAGGCCGCTCGCCAGAAACGCCAAAATACCCCCGCGGCTGTTGGCAATTAGCACACTGGCGAATTGGACGAGCATGATCACCAGTAATACAAATGCGATTGGATCAACGTCCGCGACAAACTCTTCTGCGCTGCGGCGCAGGCGGGCCACAGGGTTCACTGCAGGATAGGCCAGTTGATAGCGTTTGTCATGCTGACGTGGTTTGCCGCTGGCTCGATACATGGCCAGTAGCCCAGCGGTGGCGGCGAAACAACAGGCCAGAAACTGCGGGGCTGAGTTGCGACTGTAAAATGTCGCGAAGGATGAACTCTTAGGCACATCCAGAAGCGTCCAGTCGCCGGCAACTACCGCTTGGAAAATACCCAGCATCGAGATTGCCAATCCGCTCAGCGCTAAAGAACCGAGCAACAAGCTGACGCTCTGCCGATCGCGGAACAGGATGATGGACGAGACGAACATGGCGATGCCCGTGGCGAGCACGCACAAAGTCGCGCGCGTCTGCAACGGGTCGATGCTCAGGGTGTGCGCGATGGAGATTTCGTGAGTGGTCTGTGCAACCGGTGCAGCGGGGGCCTGCGCCTGCTCGGCGAGTTCCTGCGCTTGCTCGGCGGCTGCAAACTCACTGGATAATTGGTTTACGTGCTGTTCAAAGCTAGCAGCGGGTGCCAGCATTTGCCAAAGCGACGCCGGTAGCGGGATGATCTGCAGCAAGCCCACGGCCAGCACTGCCGATAGGCTCCAGACCATCGGATTACCGACCGACAGACGCTGGGAGAAGGCTACCAACGAGGCGAGTAAGAAAATGGCCCCGACGACGGGCACCAGCCACAGTTGGCTATTCCATTCTGCCATGGCATATGGCCACGGGGCGACAAGCAGCAGGGTCATGACTAGACCACGAGCGATCCAAGCGAGAGTTTCAGTCGGTGGATGGGGCTTTGCTGTCGAGGGATGAGGCATAGTGGGACTAATCTAAGAAGGAGCGAGGATCAGACAATATAGTGGTCCTTCGTTAGTGTAAACGATCGACCCCACAAAGCAGCCGATCTTATGGCAGGAAGCGAGTGTCGTGAACCAAAGGTAGCGCCCTAATCGCTCTAATCCGGATTTGCAGGCCGAAAATGTTGGCTGCCATATTGGCTGTGATACAACCGACTCTACCAATGCCACCCCAATAAACCGGAGAATTCCTCAACTCGGCACAGCTTAACGAACGATCTAAGCATTACGCCTGATCTTCGAGCAATGCGGCCCACAGAGGGAAGAGTGCATCGAGGATGGGAATCAATCGATCAATGGACTGCACTCCGGGGGGGGAACGACACGATGTCGCCATTTTGGGAAATTATCCGCAGGCCGAGCGGCCCGAGGAATTCGCCAACTAAAACGTTGGTAAAAGGGCGCAGGCAAGCGGCGATCGTGGCCGCCCTCACCCTGATCACACTCACGACTGCGGGTTGTTCGGTCGTACACAACGGCTACGCTGCGGCTACTAATAACGGCTCGTGGAACCAGACGGTAACCGTCCTGCGGAACCGGTCGTTTTCGGCTAAGAGCTGGCATCGCCGCAAACAGAACTTCTGCAACGAGCGGCACGCTGGTGACTTCCGCAATGGTTACCGGGCGGGATACGAAGCCATGTGCAGCGGCTCCGATGGCTGTACGCCAGCTTTCCCACCCAGTGAATACTGGAGCTGGGAATACCAGTCGGGTGAAGGTCAAGCTCGCACAGCGGCTTGGTTTGCTGGCTACCCACACGGAGTTCGTGCGGCTGAAGAGGAAGGGACTGCAAACTGGCATCAAATTCAGATGTCGGCCGCCATGCAGGGGCAGCTTCAGAACACAGGCATGATGACTCATCAAGGTGCCGTCTATCCGATTCCTGATACAGGTGGTCAGCCTTACGGCCTGCCCGCACCGAACATGCCCATACCGAACATGACAGGCGAGCCCATTCCGGCACCTGCTGCCGAATATTTTGGCCCAGTGATTGGTAGCCCCAGCGACTTGCCCGATCGCACTGCTGTGCCCCCGTTGCCATAGCAACCGTGGAATTCACGCCCGAGTCTAGCAGGCGACCACCACTGCGGACTCGCCCGGACACAGGCCAGCGACTCAATCAGTTAGCTCGACGGTTGCTACGGCACGCAATGGCCATAGCCCCTCCAGACCCAATATTTCGAATTCGCAACTGACCAGAAAAGGCATCGTGCCATGAAACGTTCGACGACACTCGATAATCGACTGACCTGCGTGCGCCCAGGAGTGGCAGCGGGACGCCGAGCCTGCTCGGCGGCTTTGCTGGCTGCCATGGCGATGGCTTTAACTGGGTGCACGGCGCTCACGCAGCCTATCAACGGCATCCCCTCGACGCGATTGCCGCCGCAGTTTTTCCAAGGGGAAAAGGACGATCTCATACCGATCGACTTCAGCCTGCTGGCCCAAGAGAAACCTCGTCAATACACGTTCGGGCCGGGCGACGTGCTGGGGATTACTATCGATGGCATCCTTCCGTTTAACGAACCCGATCAAGTTCCCGAGCCACCGCCAGTGCACTTCCCCGAAAAGGATAGTACACTGCCTCCGTCGACTGGCTTCCCGATCACGGTTCTGGAAGACGGCACCATCTCGCTGCCGCTGCTGGAACCGGTCAAGGTCGAAGGTCTGACCGAAGATCAGATTCGCGATTTGATCCGCAAGTCGTACATCGATACCAAGATTCTCAAAGAGGACGAACAGAAGAAGGTCAGCCCCGTGGTGACCCTCATCAAAAAGCGACGCATCAACGTGATCGTCATTCGCCAGGACCGCGGCAATTCAAACGATACTTATTTGCAACAGGTCAACCGCACTGGGCGTGGCGTGGTAGGCGCGGATGAGAGTGGTGAAGGTACGGTCGTCAAGTTGGATGCATTTGAGAATGACATCCTGCACGCTCTGACCGAAACCGGTGGGCTTCCGGGAACTGGAGCCGAGAACGTAGTGAAAGTCCTGCGTAGCAAAGCGACTGACAAAGCGGCCCGCATGGCCTTCATGCAACAATATCAGCAGGTGCTGATGCAGTTCAATGACCCATGTGGTTGCCCACCGCCGATGCCCGACGATCCCACCATCCTTAAAATTCCATTGCGTCTGCCACCGGGCGTGCTGCCCAGCATTCGGCCAGAAGATGTGATTTTGGAAGAGGGTGACATTGTCCTGATCGAATCTCGCGAAAACGAATTCTTCTACACCGGCGGATTGCTACCCGGTGGACAGTGGCCGATTCCTCGCGACTACGACCTGGATGCCTTGGGTGCCATGGCGATCGCCGGAGGCGGTGTCTCGAGCAAGCTGGCTAGTGCTTCGACGGGACTCATCGGCAATACGCAAGTTGTCCCGCCCGGAAGACTTTACATCCTGCGAAAGACGCCCTGCAATGGCCAAATGGCGATTGAGGTCGACCTAGCGGCCGCTATCAACAATCCCAGCATACGGCCGATCATTCAGCCGGGCGATACACTGATCCTTCAGTTCAAGCCCTGCGAGGAAGCGATCAACTTCGGGGTCGGAGCATTTTTCACCTACGGCATCACGCAAATATTCCGCAACTAAAAGCACCAGCCGCTAGCGTAGTTTGAAAATCAGAACGCCGCACGAGTTTTTCGTGCGGCGTTTTTTTGTTGTGAGCAGCTAAGTTAATTGGAGAGTGGGGGAAAGTTGCTGGGGGCGAGCGACGCATCGAAGGGATGCACGCCGAGTTCGTGTGCTCCGAACTGGTTTTCAAAGGGATTGTCGGGCACGTCTGCGTTTGACAGGATCAGCGAGCGGAGACTAGCGACCGAAAGAAATTGCACGTGACCATCCTCGTAGAAAACGTTGATCCCCTTCCCTTCGTGTGCGACGAATTGCGCGAGCCGATCAGCCAGCGGTCGGCGGCTTGCCGTGCGCAGGTTGGCCGTGCGCAGGCTGTCAGCAGTCAGCGCGGGCGAGTCCGCCAAAATTGCGAATTGGCTGCGGCCCTCACACTTCGGTGCCCGCGGTGTGCCGCTCTCAGAAACTCCCAAGTTATAAGCAAAGTCGCCGCCGGCGGCCTGCTGAACCAACCGAAGCTCGTCCCCCGTCAAATTGTGTAGCTCAGAAAGACTTGCTAGGTTCGCTGCGACCAGGCGTACGGAAGCATCTTTGCCTGCGTCTTGCTTAGCTACCCGCCGGTGGTTGGTCGCGCTGTCGGTGGTCGGCAAACTCGGACAGTGGAGTTGGCTACTGGGAACCTGGCCACCGGCCTCGCGCAGGTAGATTGCATACACCCCCGCAAAAGCTAATGGACCATCCAGTGCAACATGCGGAAACCGACCTTGGGGATGATTGAGCGCATAGCTGACCAGCTCTGAACCGGTCAATTCCAAATTCCGCGCGCACTGCGCCTTGCGAGATTCAAACCGAACACGCACCAGGGCTGGCAATACCAAGCAACATAGCAGCGTCAGGCTAACCGTCAGTGCCGTCGAATCCCACAACGATCGGTGCCGTGTTTGTCCAGCCAGACTGAAGAGACTCGGAAGTTGCCCTGGAAGTTGCCCTGGAAGTTGGCTGTTAAGCTCGTTGGGCTGACTGGACTGTAACTCCTCTTGTTCGATGCGCTGCAGGGTGGTATCGACCAAGTCCGCTGGCGGTTCGAAGATGCAAGTGGTGGAGTTGAGCTGTCCCAGCAAAAGACGCAGCGATGTTAAACGCTGAAGCAAGTCGTCATCGATTGGCAAGCGCTGCTGTAGACGTTGTGTTAACTCGTCCGAGGCGTCGCCAAGCAGATAGGCAATCAGGTCTTCGTCCGAAAACAACATATTTTCAGTCGCAGGAGTGAAAAATGGGGCAAGCGTTTGTGCTACATATCTGTGTTACGCTGCCAGATGGCTGAAAGTTTGCGAATCGCCGCATGTACGCGACTTTTTACGGTTCCGACGGGAACTTTCAAAACTTCGGCCGCATCGCGATAAGGCATGCCTTGCAAGTAGATCAGCTCAAGCGCACTGCGACCGGGTTCGCCGATCTGCTCGACCGCAGCCCGCAAGTTCAGGCGCAGTTCATCGTCGACCAAAGGGTCTCCCGGCGGTTGACGATAATCGGCCAATGTGGAGGCTTCGGTCGTAACCCGTCCGCTGGATGAATCGGACGGGACGTCCAAGCTATGCACTACTCGGCGGTTTTGGTAGCGTTTGAGATCGATCGCTTGGTGAACTGCAATTCGGTAAAGCCACGGCCTAAAGCGACGCTGCGGGTCGAATTGTTCTGCCTTCTGAAAGACATTGACAAACGTTAACTGGAACGCATCTTCAGCCAGATTGTCATCGGCCAAGTACCGCCGTAGATAATTGTACAGCTCGTGTTGATAGCGCCGAATCAGGGTCTCTAAACACTGCCGATCACCGACTTGCACGAATTGGCGCAGCAGCTCTTCGTCGGTTATTTCGCGGTCAGACGAAACGGGGGCTGATAATATGCTGTCGGGCACAACCGTGGGTGGGGAGGGTGGCATGGTTGGACGAGCTCCCAGCTAGCGGGCAACAAAACGGTATAAATGAGTGGAAAAGGTCTCGATTGTGCTATTGTAACAGTCCCAAGCCCAAGGTGCGTGACTTCCGAACAGTTTTTTTACTCAAATGCTATGCCACTGCCGCGTTAGCACATAAGTACGTGGGATAAGCTTCCAGCTTGTCATGTATGCGTGGGATAAGCTTCCAGCTTGTCAAATATGCGTGGGATAAGCTTCCAGCTTGTCATATATGCGTGGGATAAGCTTCCAGCTTGTCATGTATGCGTGGGATAAGCTTCCAGCTTGTCAGTTATCAATGG
>CAKQNH010000128.1 GCA_934255105.1 uncultured Pirellulaceae bacterium | reverse complement strand
ACCACGTACTCTCAACTGCAAAATTTACCATGCCCGTCTCAGTTGTATCAGTTGCAGACACAAACCATGTCGCAATTGCTAGCTATCCCTGCTGCCAGCCAACTGGCACCTCCTAGAATCAATCACAACCCGATAATTCTAATTGTCGCGGGCGGGAGTTCTAATTCACGCTCTACAGGGGCGAAATGTGGCTGACCAATGCTGGCAAACGCTTTTCTAAAGATAGGTTTTACATTGCCGCACCCCCACAAACGCCGTTTTTGACTGCAGTTCCGCCACGATGGCTTCAACGGGTGGTTTGGGCCACGAATGTAACAACATCTCGGCGGAAATATCTCATATAGGACAGTTTGTTACAATTACCATCGGTTTGTTTCACTAAAGGCTTGAAGTTGTTCGATAATCGGTGTATTGTTTCACGAGATGGAGTCTCGAAAAGGAATCAGCATGCAATACCTCACCGAAATCAGCCGCCTGCTTGACGGGGCGCTAAAAGGCGATCGCTCAAGGGTCCAGGACTATGCGGCACAACTCATTACGAAACTCCGTTCCGACGGCGACGCAAAGGCCGCAGATCGCTTGGAATCGGTGATCTCACGCAGCGGAGGCACTGTCGGGGTTCAACACGTGTCGCCGACGATTCCCGTGGATAGCGAGTCGCGATACCCGTTGGCAGACGAGCTATATCCGAAAAAGGAGGATATCAAGCTCTATCTCGACGACCGAATCCATGATCGCATCGCCGAGTTTCTGTCTCATGTCGAGTTCTCCGATGAATTGCTAGCGGCGGGCGTAGGAATCACACCGACGATGCTACTACACGGACCACCTGGAACGGGCAAGAGTCTGACGGCACAGTACGTCGCAGCTTCGCTAGGTCTACCGTTACTCGTGGCGAGGGTTGATACGCTTGTTTCGTCGTATCTCGGTAGCACTTCAAAGAACATTCGCAATCTGTTTGAACATGCGTCGCGCCGGCCATGTGTCTTGTTTCTGGACGAGCTTGACGCGCTCGGCAAGTTGCGTGATGACCAACATGAGATGGGCGAACTCAAGCGTGTCGTAATCGCACTGCTTCAAAACATCGACAATGCGGGCGGGAGCACCGTGCTGCTTGCCGCGACGAATCATCCGCACATTCTCGACCGCGCGATTTGGCGGCGATTTCAATTTCACGTCAGTATCGAACTACCTACCGAGCCTGTTCGTGACAAACTCATTTCGAGTCTGTTGATGGGTGAATCAGCTAGTTTTCCGGTGAACAAGATCGCGTCGTTAGCCGCAGGCATGAGCTGTGCAGATATCACCAGCATAGTTCGCGATTCGATTCGACATCGGGTCGTGAACAAAGAGAAAGAAGTCAGCTTTGGCTATATCGTGAGGCGGATCATCGAGAGTCGGCTCGGAACGCACCTTTCAGGTGAGCTTCCAGAGCCAGCTGCTGTTCTACGGATTCAGAAGTTGAATGATAAGGTTTTGACACTTCGTGTGTTGGCTGACCTTTTCAATGTTTCTCCGCCGACGATTGGACGGCGGTTGAAGGAAACTTTACGAGCGGAGGCTGCTACAAATGGCTGATCGACGTCCTATTCGCCTAGTACTGACAGAAGACCGAGACTTATCGGCCGTGCCGCCAGCCCCAGCTCCGAGAAAAGTCTTTAAAGACGTTGATGATGCGTTCCGTCAAAGCTTGGCGAGCGATTTGGACGCTGCTGATGCCACTGCCGACGTTTTCGTTGACGGCACAGTACCTGCCCGTCGGTGCCACGAACGACCAGTCGTTCCCTCCGCCGGTTGTTGGAGAGGACTATCCTGTCGTTGGTTTGATCGACTCGGGAACTGATCCGAATGATTCGCGATTGCAAGCCTGGGTGGTGACCCGTGATGAAACTGACGTTCCAAGGTCGGATCAGAATAACGACCACGGTAGCTTCATCGCTGGTCTGATTGCGAACGGCCGCTCTCTCAATGGCTCGGATGATTTTCCAGACGTGCAGGCAAAAGTCGTCGCCGTGCCAGGAGCCAGCAATCTTTACGAGGACGAACTTCTAAGAATTATTCGGCGGGTGGTCAAACAGTATACCGATGTCAAAGTTTGGAGCTTGTCGCTGGCGAGCGATCAGACGCCATGCTTGGACAATCAAGTTTCAGACTTTGCCATTGCACTGGACAAGATTCAGGAAGAGCACAGTGTCTTGTTCGTCAATTGCGCCGGAAACGTCCGCATTGCACCACTGCGATCGTGGCCGACGGTTCCCGCTTCAGAAGCGGATCGTATCGTAGCCCCGGCTGACTCGGTTCGAGCATTGACTGTTGGGTCGGTCGCGCATAAGGCAAACAAGCGAACTCTAGCACAACCGGGTGAGCCATCGCCGTTTTCGCGGCGTGGCCCAGGCATCGCGTTTATGCCGAAGCCAGAGGTGTGCCACTATGGCGGGAACTGCGACGCGAGTTTCAACTACGCACAAACCGGCGTCATTAGTACGACTGGTGGCGGCACAATGGTCGAGTCTATTGGCACAAGCTTCTCGACACCTCTGATCGCTACCATTGCTGCCGGTACGTTGTCTGCGACGCAGGGTAATGCACTGTCGATCAATATGACAAAAGCGCTGATCGTGCATTCGGCTGCTCTGCGTTCGCATAAAACGACTGCAGCCGAACTTCGGTACAAAGGGTTCGGCGTTCCGGGGTCGCTTCGCGAATTGCTTGAGTGTGAACCCCACCGCGCGACACTGCTATTCGAACCGGAAATCCCATCCAATCGACGAATCTTCAGCAAGTTGGACTTCCCCATTCCAGAGTGCTTTCGGACTGATGAAGGCAAACTACGAGGTGGCTTCATGCTCACTGCGGTTTATGATCCACCGCTCTCCGAAGAGGGGGGATACGACTATTGCCGCGCGAACGTCGAAGTCTCTCTTGGTAGCTTTGACCCAACGAATCCAGGCGATGATCCATCGCATTCGAAACTTGTCTCATTTCACCCGAAAGACTATTCTACGCTTGGCGAACGACATCTTATTGAGCAGGGTTTCAAATGGTCTCCAGTAAAGGTGTTTCAAGACGAGTTTCGCGGACGTGCCGCAGATCGAATGCGACTGAGGGTGCAATTGTATCTTCGAGACAAAAATTTTGATGCAATCACTCAGAGCGTTGCCATTATTGCGACGCTCTATGACCCTTCCAAGTCATTGCCGGTATACGACCAGACTGTTCAAGTTCTACAAGCGACTGGCTGGCAGACGATTCCAATTGAATTGCGTCAGGACGTTCGCGAGCGAATCCAATAGGTATCAAGCCGGCAACGCCAAGTGTTCAGCATCTCAGGGTTGGACCATTCAGGAACCAGAACGCCTCCAGACAATAGGCTCGGGCGATTGCCTCCGTAGAAACCGCGGCAGCCCGCTTCATGGTCATTAGCGTCAGAACAGGCGTTAGGCCGCCATGAAAATGGTCAATCAGAAAGCTGGCAACGATCCGGTGACGGTGGCTCAACGCATCGGGAACTTCCTTGCGGCTAACATCTCCAAGACACTCCGCGTTCCATCTGCTTGTTCGTGCGAGAAGCTACGGCCAGTGAGAAGGTTTTTTTCCGCGTAGTCGAATGGCCGCTCCACTTTTCCTTTGGTTTCCGGACGGCGCGGTTCGCACGCCCAGGGCTTGCGACCGTTGTTTGGCCTCGCTGTTAAGGCCTGGCGACCTGAACGCGTTCGTCGGCAGTGTGCTCAAGAGCAGTGGACCCAGCCACAGTGGGCTCAACAACAACCTGCTCATCGGCAGCAGGTGCGTGGCTGTGGCTGTGGCTGTGTGCATGCTCACCTTCCACTAAACCAATTGCCAGGGCGGCGGCAATCCCGAGCAATAGTGCGGCTGTTAATTGGATCCGGCTGTGTGAATGGAACTCCATCTCGGGAAGCAAATCGCTGAGCGATATGCACAGGAAAACGCCCGCAGAAAAGGCCAGCCCCCAGCCGGCTAAGCTGGTCCCCCACGCACCGCTCAATTGGCTAGCGCCAATCCAAAACAGAAAGGCTCCCAGTGGACACATTAGCGCGAAGCCAATATTGACCATCATCCGCCGACTGGGCGTGGTCACGGGGTGCATCAGCGATGTGATCGAGACGGCGTCGAGCGGCTTGTGCAGTAAAACGGCTAGAAAAATCCCGAACCCCGGCAGGATGCCATGCCCGATGTGTCCCGCCTCCGCCACCACGCCGCTGGATAATGCCACTCCGTCCATGAGCGTGTGCAGGCCGAGACCGACCAGCACGGCCATCCAACGCGTCGTACCGCGCTGCACGTCGGCGGCGTGATGACCATGTCCCGCGTGGTGGTGTCCGTGTCCGCTGCAGTCTTCGGAATGTGCGTGACTATGGCTGGGCCCATGCGTCTGATCCGGTGCAGTGGGCTGGCGCGGGTCGGCCGCTTCGGCGGTCTTCAAGGCTTGTTCATTGGCCACTAAGCCAAAGTGGGCCGGTTCGTGATGATGGAAGTGAAAAGAGCGGAGGAGGAAAAAAGTCGTTAACATACCGAGCATCAGGCCCCACATGACTTGATCGATCCGGTCCCCGCCCAAGCTGGCCAGGGCATGCGGAATCATATGGAACACAGCGATGCCCAACATGACTCCCCCCACGAAGCTGATCATAATTTGCATGCGGTTGTGTGTCAGCCGGATCCATTCCGGCAGCAAGCCCCCCAGCACGGATGCTAGAATGACAGCGGCAGAATAGCCGAGCAGTGTGGCAAAAATCTGCCATTCGGGATCAAACGCCAACAGCATCGCAGTGCTTCTTCTTTCGCATTATTTTCTGAAGGTGGTTGTAATTCAGCCACAATCTTCACCAATGCGGCTCGTTTCGCCTAGCAGGCTGCGGAAAAAGAAAGCGCCGATCAGTCGCAATGCTGGGCTGGGTGATATGCCCCAAGGCAGCTAGCGCCCCGTCCAGCTTTAATATTGGGGTAGCATGTGGAGCAGTTGTCCCAACTGCTTGGGAAAACGGTTGGGACAACCGTTCTACGGAAAACGGTTGGGACAACTGCGTCGGAAAACGGCTGGGACAACTGCGTCGGAAAACGGTTGGGACAACCGTTCTACGAGGAAACGGTTGGGGCAACCGGTCTACAAGGAAACGGTTGGGGCAACCGGTCTACAAGGAAACGGTTGGGACAACCGGTCTACAAGGAAACGGTTGGGACAACCGTTCTACGAGGAAACGGTTGGGGCAACCGGTCTATGAGGAAACGGTTGGGACAACCGTTCTACAATTAAAGCTGCAACCCCAAGACTTAGTCTGGACAGAGCACTAGCGACTTGCTCAGTTTTGATTGGCGGCATCGGCTGCGGGGGTCGCCAGCAGGCTTCTGCGAACATTCTGCAGCAGCACGCGCGCTAAAGTGGGGGCCAGTTGTGGCTGGATCACGGGTCGACTGGTTCGTCCGCCAATGCGCAGATAAACGGTGCGATTGCGTACTAAGTCATTCAATTGGGTAAACAACAGCAGTTGTGGAAGCGCAGCGGCAATCAACTTCTGGCTGGCGCCTTGCGCAATCTGCGATTCGATCCCGCCGCCCGTGCTGATCACCGCGCTAATATCCAGCCCGCCGGTGGCTAAACTGGTCGTGCCATTGCCGACCAGCCAAAAGGCATCGCTGGTCAAGTAGAAATTCAGCAGGCGCAGTTGCCCTTGACCAAACTGAGCATTCAAGCGGCCATTGTTGATGTCGGTGGCGCTCAGTTGCAATACGGGGAGTAGTCGGCCTAGGTCTGCCAGGATGGGGACGGCAGCCGCATCGCCGCTTTGGAAATCCAATCGGAGAGGTCCTGTCAGCGCACTCAATTTGCCCGCATCATCGCTGTGCAAGGCGGCCTGAGCGTCGAATCGACCTGTCCCAATGATGCGTTCAAAGCCAAGAGCTCGACTGAGTTGGTCGAGTTTGCCGTTGGCAATTTCAAAGTTGCTGGTGAATTCGTAGCGCGTGTCGCCATGCAGTCGAGCGCTGCCTCGCGCAGTACCTCCTAAGGCAGTGCCGCTGATGCTCCGCGTCGATACTTCGTGTAGGCGTCCGCTACGCGCCAGCCAGACGCTCAGGTGACTGCGCACGCTTTGAATCGCGTAGCCGCTGAGCATCGCGTCGCTCAGACGCGCCGCACCAGTGAGTTGGATCTCGCGGCCCACCAGTGCGCGACCAGAGTAGTTAAAGGTTCCCGAATATCGTCCCACCTGTTCGGGAGCAAACCAGGCTAGCATGGCAGGCAATTGCAATTGCTCTGCAGCAAACCGCAGATCGCCCACCTGGACGCCCTGCACATCCTCACGCAGTTCCCCCGCTACTTCAATGCGGCCTCCGGCGATGCCGCCGCCCAAACTGTCGATCACCAGATTGCCGTCGCGGTAGCGCAACGTCGCCTGTAAGTCTTGAGCTAACGATTGTCGCTCGAAGTTGAAATTCGGAATCCTGAGGTTCGCGTCGACGATTGGACTGCCCCCCGTCGTCGGCGAGCTAGCTGTGACGCGAAGATCGGCCGTGCCAGCATATTTGCTGCCCGTCTGACGGCCGAAGATCGTGCCCATCAAGCGATTGAGCTGAGCTGCTTTCAACGTGGCGTCTAGTTCATACTGGGAATTGGAGCTACCGGCACTGGGTATATCAGCACTGGCATTGTCAGCTCGCGAAATCCCCTGCGGCGCGGTCCCCGCGTTGAGCATCGCAGTCAATTGCTGCATTGGCAAATCGACTTTGGCATCCAACTCGCCACCTAACAAGCTGCCAGCCACTTGCAGCGCGATCCTCTGCGACTGCAGTTCGCCGCCAAACGCCAGTTCGCTCAGCCCTACATCGCGAAACGAAACATCGCGCAGTTGGCCAGCGAACTGCCCCAGCCACCCCGCCGCAAGCAATGGTTCGTTAGCAGGTTTTTTCAAGCGAGTTTCTATGTTGACTTTCCCCTTTAACCCGTGCAATGCTTGGGGAGCCAAGCTGGCAAGGAAAGGCTCTAGCTCCAGCTCAGCCACTCGCAGGTTCAGCAGATGCTCTCCCTGAGCATCGCGACGAATGATTGCCGATCCAACCACGCGTCCCTCGGTCACGGTTCGCACCGGACTCGATTCCCTCACATCGCTTGGGTTGGGTCGCTGGCTGCTGACCAAACGGAAGCGTTCTATACGCCAGGCGGTAGGCTGAATGTTCAGCCGAGCGTCCTGCAGATGCAATACCTGTCCGTCTAAGTCGATGCTCAATGTGTCGAGCGCCGCGCTACCACGGCTCGGCCAAAGTTGATTGAGGTTTTCGCGTGCATTATCCAGCCTGCCTGACAATTGGAACTGCCCGTTGGCGGATACCGGTACGGAAGCAAATCTGGCTCCCAAGCTGTCACGCAGGTCGACCTGCGTGTGGTAATCACGCAGTTCCCCAGTGACGGTATAGTCGGTCAATTGAACGGGAAGCCTTGCAGCATCGTCCACGCCCGCCAGCCCGCACGTGCCGTGCAGTGAAAGTGTCTGCTGGCTGTCGTGCACCGCAAATGAGATTTGCGGGGCGCCAACCGCTTTAGAGAGAGTCAGATAGGTATCTCCCAGCGGAGTGTTGGCCGCAGCTAAACTGCGAACGCGCAGCCTCACTTCGCCGCTCCAATCTCGCGCTGGTCGCGGTGGCGTTATGTGCAACCGTACTTGCCCATCGGCTAATCCAGTGAGTGCCACTGGCAAACGAGTTGGATCTATACGACCAAGTTCACACTGTTCAAAATCCAAGTCCACTTGAGTCGGCAGCCCTGCAGCCAACTCAACCATCGAGCTCCATGTAACCAGCCCTCGCAATCGGCCATGGGCTAGACTGGCCTGCTGCAGGCGAATCGCCAACCCCTGCGGGATGCCAGCATCTATTGGCAGGCTGGCCTGTAGCCGAACATCGGTGAACACTTCGCCGACAGCCAAGACCGATGGTGAGCTCACGTTGAGCGTGACCGCTTCGAAGCCGCCACTGACGCTGCCCGTAATTCGCCCGTCTAGCGTTGCGAGGCCCTGGACGATAGGCAGCCTCTCGGGCGAGTTCGCAGGCGGCGCGTCGAAGGCAGAGATGACAGCGCGCAAGTCAATATTGCTGCCAGACATGGCTAGCTCATAGGGTAATCGCGCATCATTGAGATCGCCTTGAGCGTCGACTTCAAGAAGCTGTTCGGCCGCGCCAACCCGCGCTCGAGAAATGCTCCACTGGCCAGACTCCAGGCGTATGGGAGAGCTTATCGATAGCTCGGGGAGAGGGGTCGCGGTCTGTAAACGGATACCGCGGACGGCGATGTCTCCGCCCAGATTCCATGCCGTAGCATCGGTAATAGACGCCACTGGGACTTGGCCATTAAAAGCCAAGCGGCCAGGCTGATTGTCGATGCTGATATCGCTGCCGAGCGCGAAGGCATCCATTAAGGGTTGCAAACTTATCTCGTTGATATGGCCAGAGATTTTCAATAGCCGCGGTGAAGCCATCGGCACTGCGGCTGTGAGGTCCGCTTGCCCGATTGCTCGCACAGGCTGTTTGGCGCCCCGTGCCTGCTGGCCCAATCGACCCGACAGACGACCGACGTACCACACGCCGTCGCGATAGCCAAATCGCAAGTTGGCTTGCTGCACTACCCAAGAATCGATCTGCAGTTGGGGCGATTCAAGCTCACCTTCCACGCGGTAATCCGAGAATTTCAGCCAGCCTTGTGAACTGCGTTGAGCCCACAGCCAACCGCTGACTTGCCCCGAAACGTCGACTGGCAATTCGTAGCCAATCCAGCGCAACCAACCTTCGATCTGGCTGGCTTGCACGTCGGTGAAATTGTAGTTGTAGGCCCGTTCCGCGGGCAGCGACTGCCGATCGACCACACCGGCCGGAAAGCTACCAGCATCCAACGGTCCCTCCCCCCAACATGCTTGCTGCGCGCCCATGCCTATCAGGAGGAAGCTGGCTATTCGGTAGACTCGATGCAGATTGCTCAAATGGGAGTTCTCGACTAAGTGGTTTACCCCGAACTATTCATGAGTGAACTATTCATGAGTTTGCACCATTTCGATGCAACGTGTTTGAATTAAAGAGTTTGCGCCCGTGCCTGGGCAAACAGAATGCGTTTGGAAAGCCTGTGTGTGGGTTTTAAGTTTCTGTCGTACTCCGCCTTTTAAGGCCAACGGCCATATTCATTAGGTGAGGATCGACAATGGCCGTTGGCCAAACGGTTCTGTGCACTCACGCAGCTCTTCAACTGTGCACTCACGCAGCTAATGGTCAAAGCAGATTTCGCGCCGCTGGCAACCTATACCGATCATACGGAAAGCGCCAGGTCCGGTAG
>CAKQNH010000127.1 GCA_934255105.1 uncultured Pirellulaceae bacterium | reverse complement strand
CAACTGGGAGAAAGTACTGGCTGAGCCGGCCGCGCATCTGCATCTGTACGGCAAGTCGACACCTCGTCCAGGCCGCAAGGTGGGACACATTACGGTGCTGGATGAATCGTCGTCTGAAGCGGCCATCACCGCGCAAGAACTGCGCGAAACACTCGTCCAGCACGTGTGACCATGTGGCGTAAGCTTCTAGCTTGCATTTCAAGTGGCGCGAATTTCTAACTTGCATTTCAAGTGGCGTAAGCTTCTAGCTTGCGTTTCTCGGTACAGCAATTCCTCGGCTCACAGTTACGCTCTGTGGACTGCTGCGACTTGTCGTAGCTTTTGCGCGAACCTTCGCCACAGTGCGAGTTTGACGGTGTGAAGCAGCTCGCGTCACAGCCCAGCACCTTGTGGACCCACTCCACCACCCAATAGCGTTCGCACCGTTAAAGTTGTTCCTACTTCTTAGCCAGCTCCAAAAGCTACGACAAGTCGTAGCAGTCTAAGGTTGCTTAGTCGCCAACCACAGGTCAGCTCGCTACGAGCGCTTGTTTTTGCGCCCGAGTTCACGCCAGTCGCTTTATAGCACTCTACCGTGGCGGCACTCACTCCTCCGCGCCGGGCTTATATGAAAACGTCGATTCGGTTTTGACTAGTGCTAGGTCATCGGGAAAAGTGTGGATGGCTTGAACGCGGAGGTTGTTCAAGCGGCTATCGACGTGGATGAAGCTCAGGCCACCGATGGCCATGCGTCCGCTGGAATCGAACACCTGGATCAGTTCGTGGTTTTGTGCAGCATCGCCGAGTTGCGTCTGAATCATCCAGAACATTTCCGACGGGACACGTTCGAGCTGATATGCGTACTTGTAGTTCAAGCCAGGGCGAATCTCGATCGCGTCGCTACCTGAATCGCGAAGCGGCAGGGCAAATATGCGTCGCCCCAGCGGCACAGGCTGGTGCATGGAGGCGGCTATTTCGGTCAGCGTGGTACCGCCGGCCGTCCAACTTATGACGTGTCCGTCGGCAGTGATGAAGAGCCGTGCAGTGTAGTTTTTCCGCTGGATCGTGTGCGATTTGTAAATGTGAAACAACTCTGGATGCACGGAGCGTCCCAGTAGCTGGAAGGTCAACTGAGCCACTTTGGGGCGCACGGTCGAAATGTCCATGGCCGATAAATCCTAAACAAGTCTTTGAAGAAAATATATTTTGATGCTTGAGCTGATGCGTGCCAGCTCCGCCGCGCAGCAAGTAACGGTCGTCGACCGGGGCCTATGGTGATATCAGATCGCCCTTGATTATAAGCAACGGTGCGAAACTGTACCAATATCAACGACCGCAATCCTTAGCCCGACTTTGACAGTCGGCAGGCTTGCGCGGCAAGGCCTGTTCAACTTTTCTCTATTCCACTAGGCAACTGGCTGCAATTGAAAGCAAAGCGTGTTAAATTGCTGGACGGTGGCCCGGTCATTGTGGCTCTGGTCATCTGCCTGCAGCTTTAGTTTAATCGCAAGGCCGCCAGCCAAGCACGCTGATGTACTCAAATGCGTGACTGCTAACAGACCATAGCCGCGCGCCTGCGACAAGGCTACCTTGACAGCATGAGTGCCGAACTGTAGCGCTCGACGGTGCAATCGGCCCGATTCATTATCGAGCGCTTGCCTGAGTCGTGAGGCTACCTGACAATACAGTACAGTTGAGCAACCTGCCACAGACAACTTTCCCCATTGAAGCTGAGCCCTTGTGAAAACCCTTCATGTTGCCACTGTAGCAAGCGAGATGGTCCCCCTGGCCAAGACAGGTGGCCTGGGGGATGTGTGTGGTGCGCTGCCGGTAGCGCTTGAGCGCCGCGGTTGCCGCTCAACAGCCTTTCTGCCGGCTTACCGGAGCGTCATGCGCAGCGGCTTGCGCATCGATCCCACGCCTCACACCTTTACGATCCAAATTGGAGATAAGCACGTCGCGTGTCGACTGCTACGCACGCAGTTGCCGCACAGCAACGTGGATGTCTATTTGATCGACCAACCACAGTATTATGATCGCGACGGGCTGTATAACGATCGGCATGGCGAGTACCGAGACAATTGCGAGCGATTCAGTTTTTTCAGTCGCGCGGTGATCCAGGCTATAGAGCAACTGAACCTCGATATCGACATCGTACACTGCCATGACTGGCAAGCCGGATTGGTACCGGCGTATGTGGGAACTAGGTTTGGTGGCTTCCGCTGGATGGATCGAGTGCGCACGGTCATGACCATCCACAACTTGGCCTATCAAGGTCGCTTCTGGCATGTGGACATGCCGCTGACCGGACTCGACTGGAAATACTTCAACTATCATCAGATGGAGTCTTACGGCGAACTGAACTTGATGAAAACGGGCATCTCATTTGCCGACACTGTGACCACGGTCAGTCCGACCTATGCGCGTGAAATCACCACCGCAGAATTTGGCTGCGGACTCGAAGCCGCCTTGCAAGCCCGCGGCGACCACTTGGTCGGCATCGTCAACGGCGTGGACTACACGCAGTGGGATCCGCAAACCGACCATCACCTGCCAGCCAATTTCTCGGTCGACGATTGGCAAGCCGGCAAAGCAAAATGCAAGCACGAATTGCAGCACGAGCTGGGACTGGATGTTGAACCGCGAATACCGCTGGTCGGCATCGTTAGCCGCTTGGCCACTCAAAAAGGCTGGGATCTGATCATTCCGCTGCTGGAGCACTGGGTTACCAGCCGCGATGTGCAGTGGGCCATCCTAGGCACGGGCGATCCGCAGATCGAAGCCCACTTGCGGCGTTTGGCCGAGCAGGCACCGCGAAAATTGGCGCTGCGACTCGAGTTCTCCGAACAGACGGCGCACCGCATCGAAGCGGCCTGCGACATGTTCCTAATGCCCAGTCGCTATGAGCCGTGCGGTTTGAACCAACTGTATAGCCTCAAGTATGGCTCGGTGCCGATCGTACATACCACGGGCGGGTTGGCCGATACCGTGCGCGACGCCAGCCCTGCAAACTTGTTCAACCGTACCGCCAATGGCTTTCGCTTCGACGACTACTCGTTGGTGGGCTTGGAGCGCGCGGTGAACAAAGCGGTCGATGCGTATTCGCACAATCATCTACAGTGGAATCAAATCGTTGAATCAGGAATGCGCGATGACTGGTCTTGGGAGCAAAGTGCCAAGCACTACATGGAAATTTACGAGCGCACCATCAACAGCGATCTCTCGCCCTGAACCGCAGAATGCAGCCATGGCCGACAAACGCGAAGATTCAACCAGCAGTGAAATGCGCCACGATTGGTTGGCCGATCGCTGGGTCATCATGGCACCGCAGCGCAGCGCGCGGCCCAGTGACTATGTCATCGGACCAGCTCGCGAACTGGACAATACCAATTGTCCGTTTTGCGTGGGCCATGAAGATTGCACCCCTACGGCCGTACAGAGCTATTCGACGCAATCATCCTGCGGCACAACCGGCTGGAGCGTGCGCGTTGTTCCCAATAAATTCCCGGCAGTTAATTCCGCGTTGAAAGGCTTGGTCGAGATTCCCAAGTGTGCGATCGCCGTGGAAGCGGTCGACGCTAATGCCGCCATCGATTTGTTCCAGCGCAGAGATTTGACCGGCGGCCATGAAGTCATCGTGGAGAGTCCTCAGCATCTGCACAGCATCTCGCAATTGGACCGCGAAGCGGCTCTTCTTGTATTCACGGCCTATCGCGATCGCCTGCGGTACTGGCTCGACGAACGCGGTCTAGCCTATGGAGTCGTGTTTAAGAACGTGGGGGCCGACGCGGGGGCCTCGTTGGTCCATACCCACTCGCAACTGATCGCCACCAACATTTTGCCAGCCGACGTGGCGCGGGCTACCGAGCGCATGCAATTGTTCTTGAGCAAGGAATCGGCCTGCTTATTCTGCCGCATGGCCGAGGATGAACTCGAACAGAAGGTGCGATTGGTCGAGCGCACGGCGGACTTCATCGCCTTCTGTCCGTTTGCCAGTCGCTTTCCCTCGATGGTCACCATCATACCGACCGAACATGAGTCGCGATTCCAGACATTGACCGAGTCCAAACTAGCGCAGCTCTCCCTGCTCACCCGGCGTTTGGTGCGGCGCATTGAGCACTGCTTTCCCGACGCCGCCTACAACTTCATCATTCACACCTCACCCAATCGGCCGCGCACCCCGGAGAGTTTTCATTGGCGCATCGAGTTGTTTCCACGGATTACCAAAGTGGCTGGCTTTGAATGGGGCAGCGACTGCTACATCAACCCCCTAGCCCCTGAGGCCGCCGCCGCCGCCCTGCGCAGCGCCAACGTCTAGCACACCCTGCGCGTCCTCTTTCGTAGAACGGGCACTCCTGCCCGTTTTTACCTCACAACTTTTCCTGAGCCTTTTCCCTATCGATTTTCTTGCACTAGCTCTGCTTGCGCTAGGTCCTCTCCCCCTGGGAGAGGTCGAGCCTAAGCGAGGGAGAGGGTCAAGCACAATCTACCTCTGTGCAACCCATATTCGGTCCTCAAAGTCTCTGTACCGTCGAACCCATATACCACGTCTCAGCTCCATCCAAAAGCTACGACGAGTCGCAGCAGTCTGAGGTTGCTTTCTCGCCACCCATTGCGTCGTTGTTCGTGCAAATGCGTGCTCGTGGAAATGCGTTAACCACACAAAGCAAGCGACGCGACCTCTAAACTTCATCCCACAATTTTTCACAATTTTTCAACCTTGGCTCTTGACCCGTTGTATTACTAGTGTACTATTAAACCAGTACACCAGGCAACCAGACGTTCATTAGAGGATTGTCGGGCCATGTTCTTCTCAATCGATGCCAGTAGCGGCGTACCCATTTACGAGCAAGTCGTGCGGCAAGTCAAATTTGCCATCGCCGAAGAAGCTCTCCAGCCAGGGCAATTGCTCCCCAGCATCCGCGCCCTGAGCGTGGATTTAGCAATCAATCCCAATACGGTCGCCCGCGCATTTCAGCAGCTTCAGTCCGAAGGCATCTTGGAAAGCGTCCGCGGTCGAGGCTTGGCGGTGTGCGCTGGCGTAGCCGATCGCTGCAAGCAGGTCCGTCGCGAGCTGATTGCTGAACGACTGCGATCGGCGCTCGACGAGGCGCTTCGCGGCGGATTGGAAGCCGACGAAATCCAAGGGATCGTGCAGCAGCAACTGCACGAATTGGCTAGCCAGGTGACACAATGATTTTATTCCCCTTCTCATCTCGTGTTCGCTCACTCCGCTCGTCGCCTTGCCTTGGAGGTATCGTACGATGACCAGTTGTATTTCAATTCGTGGCCTCGAGATGCACTTTCGCGGCTGCGATGCACTCAACGGAGTCGATCTGGAGATCCCTACCGGATCGGTGTTCGCGCTGCTGGGCGAGAACGGTGCCGGCAAGACGACATTAATTCGCATTCTGACCGGCTTCCTGCAGGCCTCGGCGGGAAGCTGTACAGTTTGCGGTCTGGATCCCAAGCGCGACGCGCTGGAGATTCGCCGACGAGTGGGCTACGTGTCGGACAGTCCGGCACTATACGACTGGATGAAAGTCGGCGAGATCGGTTGGTTTGCAGCCGCGTTTTTCGATGACGCATTTTTGAAACGCTATCGCGATTTGATCGCCCGCTATGAAGTCCCCGAGACGCGCAAGATCCGCCACTTGAGCAAGGGCCAGCGCGCCAAAGTGGCCTTGGCTTTGGCGGTCGCACCCGACCCAGAGCTGCTGATTTTAGACGAGCCCACTTCGGGGCTCGATCCGCTGGTGCGGCGCGAGTTTTTGGAAAGCATGGTCGATCGGGCCGCTACCGGTCGAACCGTGCTGCTCTCCAGTCATCAGATCTCAGAAGTCGAGCGCGTGGCCGATCGAGTCGCGATTTTGCGCGGCGGTCGCGTCCGCCTGCAGGACAGTTTGTCGGATCTCAAGCAGGCTATTGCCAACGTGACCATCACCTTGTCCGATCCGTTGGCGGCGCTTCCTGAACTGGAAGCCCCGGCAGAGGTGCTCAGCGAACAGGACGAAGGTCGGCAGCGGCGGTGGATCGTGCGCGGCTTCACTGCCGAGCATCAAGCAGAGCTCGAGGCCCGGCCCAGCGTGCTGTCGATCCGCTCGCAGCCGGCTACGCTCGACGAGCTATTTGTGGCTTGCACTCGTGGCATCATCCCGTAGGTGGATAACGCTACGAAAACTGTTCGAGCTAATAGCCCAGAGGGCGAGCTGATTTAGCCCAGAGGGCGCAACAGCCCAGAGGGCGCAACAGCCCAGAGGGCGATTTGATTTAGCCCAGAAAGTGACTTGATTTAGCCCAGAGGGCGGCTTGATTTAGCCCAGAAAGTGACTTGATTTAGCCCAGAGGGCGGCACATCCCTGCCGGTGGCGTGAGCCACCGGGTGTAGCAGCCAGTTGCTATTTAGCCCGGAGGGCGACACATGCATCAAGCTAAGTTTTATGTGCCGCCCTCCGGGCTATCGAATACATTTCCTCCCTCCCGGTGGCTGACGCCACCGGCAGAGATATGCCGCCCTCCGGGCTGTTGCCGCCCTCTGGGCTGTTGCCGCCCTCCGGGCTGAACCGCCCTCTGGGCTACTGCTGCCCTCTGGGCTGTTGCGCCCTCTGGGCTGAACACAACTCCACAAATAGTAAGATTGTTTTTTTCTGCGGGAACTACTCCAATGAACCGAAACATGGCTATCCGACGCTTGTGGTGGAAGGAACTGCGGCAACTCGTTCCATTGATCGGCTTGCTACTGCTCGTGGGGCTGCTGCTCATGCTCGTCTCGTTGGGAGTCCACTTTCAGCGACAGGAGTTCCAGTTGGCTGTGCTGCTGGGCATGCCTTGTCTATTCGCAGCCGGCGCGGGTGGTCTACTGGTGGGGCAAGAAAAAGAGCTGCGGACGCTCGACTGGCTGCGGACCTTGCCAGTGCCGCGAGTGGATGTGATCCGCAGCAAATTGTTGGCTGCCATACTTGGACTTGTCGCAGTGTGGTTGGTGAGCTTGGGACTGGCTCTGACGGTGGGCGCACTGAATTCATCCAGCGATGGCAGTTGGGTGATCTGGGTCTGGCTGCTGTATTCGTTGTACTTGCTGCTAGTGGGCTTCGCCACCGCTTGGCAACTGCGTTCATCGCTGGTCAGCTTGCTGTTGGTAGTACCGTTAGCCAGCGTGCCGCTGCTGTTGGCTAACCTGCACGAGAGGGTACTGCCGTGGGGCCGATTCAATCGCGACCCTGAGCCGTGGCTGATGGGGGTCTATATAGGCATGGTAGGCGTAGGGGTATTAGTTTGGGGCTGGCGGGCAGCCATGACATATATGTCTCCCGAGCGCAGTTCGGTGACAGCATCCAAGCACCGCGCGCACAGCGCTCCGGCAGCTCTTGTTATGGCTCCGCGTAGCTCGCCCGCTCCCGCCTTGCTGTGGCAGTTCTACGCTCAGAACCGCAGCCTGTTTATTGGACTGGCAGCGGTCCTCATCGCCTGTTCGTATGCACTACTCCGCACGTACGCCATGTTATACGCTGGAGCGGGTGCCGTCCGACAATTGCAGATAAATGGTCTATTCGGTTTCTTTACTACTGTGCCCATCTTTCTAAGTGTGAGCTGGCTGGGATTGCTGGTCTTTCAGACGGACACGCTGCAGCGGCGAAGCCAATTTCTGGCCGACCGAGGCGTTTCTCCCAGGCTGACATGGCTGACGCGGCAAGCCTTTCCGTGGTTGGCGCTAGTAGTGGCGGCGACCATCGCATTGTTTGTAGGCCGAGAATTCCTCGCAAACGTGGGCGTCCTGCTGCAGATGTTTGTCTTGGCCACAGGCATCGCAATTTTTGGAGCCTCTCAGTGGCTTGGTCAAACTCTACGCAGCGTGATCTTGAGCGCGATAATCGCTCCCCTGGTCAGCCTGATATTTGTCGGATATTTGACGCACGCAGTGTGGTCGTTGGTAGCTCCACCATGGATCATTGCGGTGACGTTAGTGATCCCACTGATCGCCACGTTCGGAGCTACCGCAGCCTGGATGTATGGACGCACCGGTTGGCGATTCTGGACGTGGCATAGCTGTATGTTGGCTCTGGTTGTGTTGCTACCGAGTCTAAATTACGCTTATCTGCTGGCCACCTATCCGCAGATATCAGCCGCATACGCAGCCAAGCTGACTCGTATATCAGCGCAGCTACCGCCGACGATGGAATATAGAAACTACTCTCTCAGCCTGCGCGGCAACCCACCGGTCGAAATTGAAACCTCGTCGCCAGCGGAGACTGAAAGCCAACTTACAGAGCCTCGCTTGCGATCGTTCGCGGCCTTGCGCAAGCGAATGGATGTGGATTCTGCGGGGCTGGCTAATGCGGGTATTGTGAAGTCGATTGCGAGCGATGCGATACTCAATCGCTTGAGCGACCCGACCGCCACCGATGATGAGCGGGTTCAACACTACCGCGAGTCGCTAGGATTGATCGTTGAATTGACGAAACGCCAGCGACGTTCTCTGCGTCTACTGGATCAAGATTGGGCGGACGACTATGAAATGCTACTGCTAGAGGAGATGCAACTCCCGCTGGCCCGTCCACGCATAGGAGATGAACTGCACGCGTCAATCACTAAATTGCTGAGCGACAAAGTTGGACGAGATGCTGCGCGGCGAGACGCGTTGGGGGCGAGTTGGCGAGACGCACAGCCTACACGGCACTTCGGCCAGTTCGATTATGCACCACCGACCGAGCTCGGCGGCTACGACTTGGTGTCCCGAGACATGTTCCGCATGACGCCGCAACTTGCCTGGGAAGCCTCGCGCAAGGTCGGCTTGGTCAGCGAGCATCTACTGCAGTTGCTCGAAGCGACCAGCGATGCGGAGCGCGATCTATTGAGAAGCAAAATTTACGCACTGATGGATTTCAAAGAGCCGCCTAACATTTCCAGCGGGGCATATTTGCAAACAGCCGACGGGCCGAAATTGCTCTACGGAGAACTGGGTGGATGGGATATCCCAGGTCGCGCTTGGCACGGCGATTGGGAGCGCCGCGCCGCGTCGCTGCGGACGGCAAGTGAGAGCGAGGCGGAGGCAAGTGAGAGCGAGGCGGAGGCAAGTGAATGACAGGTTCCTAGCCCGGAGGGCGGCATATCCCTGCCGGTGGCGTGAGCCACCGGACTTTGAGGAGCAGAGGCCCAGCCCGGAGGGCGACACAGAATTCATGACCATATGAGCCAATTGGACAGCGCATTAGGCTGCAAGAAAGTTTATGAATTAGAACTGACTCATGTGTCGCCCTCCGGGCTGGCGCTATAGTTGGCTGCACCCGGTGGCTGACG
Source organism: uncultured Pirellulaceae bacterium (assembly GCA_934255105.1). Lineage (GTDB taxonomy): Bacteria > Planctomycetota > Planctomycetia > Pirellulales > Pirellulaceae > Aureliella. The sequence goes on along the minus strand of CAKQNH010000127.1, from coordinate 84 downwards.
CCACCGGCAGAGATGTTTCGCCCTCCGGGCTGGCAAGCTAGAAGCTTACTCCACTGAGAGGGCTGGCAGGCGGGAAGCTTACCC
>CAKQNH010000126.1 GCA_934255105.1 uncultured Pirellulaceae bacterium | reverse complement strand
AAACTCAAACTCAAACTCAAACTCAAACTCAAACTCAAACTCAAACTCAAACTCAAACTCAAACTCAAACTAATATCTCTGCAAGATGGAGTTTAGGTTTGAGTTTAAGTTCAAGAAATCGTTTAATAACTCTCGATCTCGTAGAGATCGAGCCCGGTTTTGCGGACCCAATTCGCAGCGTGAAATGGACTCAAATCGTCAATCAAGCCCGCTGGTCGTACTACTAATACCCATTGCATGGACCGCAGGCTTGCGAGGCGTCTGCGGGGCCTGTGAGGTATCGATTGCGGACGCGGGGCTCGGCACAAGCACTGCATGGACCGGCGATGGTGGCACAACCTCCGCTGCCACAGTGGCCGCAATGCCCGGACAAATGTGCCTGCATATGGGCGCATTCAGCAGCCCGCAGTTGAGGATAGCCGTCCCATAAGCCAGCCACGCACTCTTCGCGCAGCAACCATTCGGCTACCGGATTGGGAGTTTGTAGAGCGGCACACCATTGGATTGGCGTGGTATTAACGTGTGGAGTATGGCCGATCGCAGCTTGGTCTACGATGGTGTCTACCACGGATCGCTGGTGACGGTGGTGCCGTCCGACGGGCAGAGTCGCTGGGCTGGAAACATCCGAATCTTGCTTAGCAATAGGGGGGCTACTCAGCCCATTCTCCAGCAGGCTTTGCTCTTCAGGAAGTATTTGAGGAGAATTGTTTTCGGCCGCAGCTTGGGGGGTGATCGCCGGAAGTTCGTCAGCGAAGTAGTCAAACGGATTGGGAACTACTTGGACCGCATCCGACCCTAGATTGTTCGCATTGGTAGTCTGGTCAACTAGCTGTGTCTGATCAGAGACCAATCGAGGAGCGGCTGACGGGCCGGTCGCTCGCAGGATTTGAACCTGTGCAAACGTGGTAGAGTAAATGCAGCAGGATAGCGCCGCTGCGGCGACTAGAGTCAATTTTTTCATAGCGGAGGTACCCCAAGCGCGAATATGTGTATAAGCCAATCCATGGCGATGATCGCAACAAAAGGGCACCACGAACGGATCCCATGATCATGGTTTAATAGAACCATGTAGCCTGCGAGGCCGGTGTCGCAGCGGGCATCGTTGGTGCTCTGCCAGCTAACATCGTCGTTTGCTAGCAATCGCGCGGAGCGAAGATTCACAAAACAGAACGAAAGCCTGATGGGCGGTGTCATCGGAACCGAGGAAGCCGGTCGATGGAGTTTCGCAGACTTGACAGCCCGCAACTGTTGTGCGGTCCATAGCGATCAAGTGGTGCTGCTGCGTGTGGCCTGCAGCAACCTTTGCCGAATCATGTAGAGCCGCGTCCCCTCTTCGATCTTTTTTCCGGTCATGTCGGTGACGTAAAATACGTCGACCACTTGATCTAGATGGGTGCTGATCTTGGCGAAATGTAAGATCAACTGCATGTCAAACAGAACTTTGGAGACGGCATAGAGCAACCCCAGTCGGTCATAAGCGAATAGAGTGATGATGGTGTGGTGGTCCGACGTACTGTTGTCAAAGCGAACTTGAGTCGGTTGAATCTCCAGGCTTGGCGCGTTCTTGCTTTTGCCGATAAACCATTTTTTGGGAAAGCTGGGTGGTGTGGTGTTTCCTGGCGCAAGGGCCTGGTTGATCCGGCGGCACACCGCATCAATGCTTGCTTGTGGCGGCGGACCGTCGAATTCGCAGTCTTCGACGATGAACCGGTCCCAGGCGATCTCGCCTGGCTGAGTGTGGATGTCGGCTGCATTGATCTGCAGACCCATGCTCGACAAGGCACCTGTAATGCGATGGAAGGTGCCAATGGGCTGGCCAGTTTGACGAGTAGCGACGGTATACTCCACCGCTCGTTGAGCCTCAATATACTTGCCCCAAGCCAACGAGGGCTGGGAGTCGAGTTGCAGTAGGTTGGATAGTTCCGCCACTGCTTCCGAAGGCGTGGTGCGCATCAGGTAGCCGATCGGCAGCGCATCGATTTGACTGCGCCACCAGGGGAGCGTTTGCGGGTCGACGGTGGAGACGGCTTGCATGATCATTTCGCGACGACTGGCGATCTCTTCGCGAAACCCGTCGCCAGGTTTGTCGTCTCGAAAGTTTGCATCGGTCTGATGGTAGAGCTGTAGCAGCAAGTCGACTTTCCACTGATTGACCACGTCGGGTCCGACACTGGCCAAATCTGCGTAGGTCAGCAGCAGCAGCAACTGCAGGCGTTCGCTCGAACCCACTACGGCAGCGAACTTGACTGCCGCTTCCCGATTGCTCAAGTCAAAACGAAAGGCGGTGTTGGCCAGCAGCAGATGCTGGTGCACCAAGAACATCAGCGTCTCTTTATCCTGCGAACTCAGCCGCAGTCGCTCGGCTGTCCTCTCGGCAATTCGCCGCCCTACTTCGCTGTGGTCCTCCACATGGCCTTTGCCCAAGTCATGGATTAACAGGGCCAAGTGCAAAATGGTTTTGTTCTTGAGGCCACGGTAGATGATTCCCAACAGTCCGGTTTCGTCCTCCAGGTCAGTCACGCACTCGACGGCGCGAATCGAATGCGCATCGACGGTGTACTTGTGATACTGGTTGAACTGCAATAGACAGCGGGCATGAGTCATTTCCGGGATGATCTGTTCCAGCACGCGCAGCTCGTGCAAACGCCTCAGTTGGTCGGCCAGATTTCCGCTGCTGGACATCAACTCCAAGAAACGTTCAATGGTCACGCGATCGATTTCGGTGATTTTTCGCTTGAGCATGGCTGTGCGAATTTCGCGCCACGTCTGATGCTCGATCGGTTTGTCGTAACGACTGGAGACCGACATCAATTCGAGCACGGCTGCCGGATCGCGCCGCAAGCGTACGAGCCCCGCTTGGGTAGCCCACACATGCCGCCAGCCGACTCGGTAATCGCGTTGCACCGGTAGGCCCAAGCTGTGTTCGATGGACAAGGCGACGGGAGATTGCCATTTGGCCGACTCCACGAAGTGGGCAGAGCAGTAGCGAGTCTCGCTAGTATGCTCAAAATACTCGCGCATGAACTGCTCGACTGGAAGCACGCCGTCGCTACCCTGAAAGCCACTCCATTTGGCAAGGCGCATTTGCAGGCTGCGGTCGAGTTGGTCCTGGGGTTTGCCAGCTTCAAAGTGCATTTGATTGCGCAGTCGCAGTAGATAGGGCAATCCACGACGGAGGGCTTGATAGTCCTCGCTGACCAAGTGCCCGAGCTGATTGAGTTTGGCTAAATCGGTCTCGCCGTATTGGATAAAGCCGACCCAGCGGATCAATTGAATATCGCGTAGGCCGCCGCGTGAACGTTTGATATTGGGTTCGAGCAAGAACACGGTTTCGCCGTATTTGCGACGCTCGGCCAACCGCGCTTGTTCGACAGCGCGAATCAGTTTCTTTCGCCGCCGCCGCGCGCCGTGTCGCAAGCCCTGCATGTATTGCGAAAAGAGAGATGCGCTCCCGCTCAGCAGGCGACTTTCCGTCAGCGAGGTGAAAATAACGGGTTCGCTCCAGGCCAGCTTCAGAGCTTGTGCCGGGGTGCGCAGTGAAAAGCCCAATAGGCAGCCGGCGTCGACGATCCATTGGCTGAGCAGTTGTGCGATTGCTGCGGCTTGACTGTTGTATTCTGGCGAGTGCAGCAGCATCAGATCGACATCGGAGAAGGGGGCCACGTCGCGGCGGCCGTATCCGCCGTGGGCCACCAGGGCAACTTGCCCCGCCAATTCGCCCACGCCACTTTGCAGCACGGCAGCTTCAGTCAGGTCGAGAATGATCGAGTCGAGCAAATCGGTTAGCTTCCCACAGACTTGTAGGCTTGATAACCCACCATCGTGTAGGGCGCGCAGTTTGACCCGCCCCTGTTTGAGTCGGTCGCGTGCTTGGATCACCGCTGGCGGCAAGCCACCTGCCAAAGCCATTGATTGCCCCTCTTAGCTCTTACAGAGCATCCTCGCCCGTTTCACCGGTGCGAATGCGTATGGCATTTTCTAAATCGGTAACGAACACCTTGCCATCGCCAATCTGGCCGGTTTGTGCATTCTGCAAGATCGTATCGATGACCGTTTGCACATCCGCATCGCTGCAAGCCACTTCGATCTTCACCTTAGGTACAAAGTCCACGGCGTATTCTGAACCACGGTAGATCTCCGTGTGCCCTTTCTGACGTCCGAAGCCGCGCACTTCGCTAACCGTCATGCCATGGATGCCCTGTTCGGTAAGGGCATTCTTCACATCTTCTAATTTAAAGTGCCGCACAATGGCTTCGATTTTTTTCATCCGTCGGTCTCCGTAGTTGGTCAGCGCGCTAGGCTTAGCATCGTTCGAAGAATCATTGTCGTAGCCAAAGTCGCCAGACTTTGAACGTCACGTGGTTTATCCAAAGTCCGGCGACTTCGACTACCCAATCCGCGACAGTTATAGATGGGTCGATGCTTTAGAACAATCAGTTTACTCTGTTAGCCGCTAGCCAGGAAGCGGCGGTGCAGACGCAAAGCATCGCGGTCCATGCGCGGAACAAGCTTCAGTTTGTCGCTTTTTTAATTCGGCAAGCTGGAAGCTTACAATACTGGCAAGCTAGAAGCTTACCCCACAGACAAGCTGGAAGCTTACATCACGGGCAAGCTAGAAGCTTACCCCACAGTCAAGCTGGACGCTTACCCCACGGGCTTGCTCCACAGCGTTTCGCTGACTCCCGCTACGCGGTTGATGTAGCGGGCGATCACAAACAACAAATCGCTCAAGCGATTTAAGTAGATTACACTCAGGCGGCAGTCGTGGACGTCCGCCATATGGGACAGCCCGACCACGGCGCGCTCTGCGCGGCGGCAAACGGTGCGCCCCAGTTGAACGGCAGCAGCGGCCGGACTCCCTCCGGGTAATATGAAATTTTCTAATGCTGGAAGCTGTGCGTCGAGCACATCGATGGTGCGCTCGAGCTCCTCGATCCGCTGCTCGGTCAGCAGGCACATGCCGTGCTTGGCCGGGTCGGGAGTAGCCAATTCTGCTCCGATCGAAAACAGGTCGCTCTGCACGCTGCACAGAAACTGGCTCAGATCGCTCAGACTGGGCTCAGCTTGCTCTGGCGATGGTTGCGACTGTGCAGACTGACATAGCTGGGCAATTGCCATCCCCAGCACCGCGCTCAATTCGTCCACGCTGCCGTAGGCTTCGATGCGTGGATGATCTTTTTCGACGCGCGGCCCGGCGAATAGTCCGGTCGTTCCACAGTCGCCCGTCTTGGTGTAGATCTTCATCGTAGTCTTGCATCCCTGAAATGTTTGCTCACTTAGCCGATTCTAAAATTGCCATCAGGTCGGACAGCTCGTCCAGCGTGAGCAAGTCGGCCAGACCACTGGGCATGATGGAGACCTCGCTGAGCTCTTGCCGTTCGACATCGTCGGTGCTGAGTACAATCGACTTGTCGGCTGAAAGCTGCATCACGAACTGAGTCGGGCTCAGGTGCTGCGTAATGAGCCCATTGTAGACCTGGCCATCGTGTGTCAATATCTTCGTCGATTGATAACTTTGTTCCAGACGCGCGCTGGGGAATAGGATAGCCTCCAGCAGGGCGGGGCGCGTGCGGCTGGAACCGATATGAGTCAGGTCGGGACCGATCTCGCCGCCGACGTAGCCCAGTTTGTGACATCCGCTACAAGCCGTCTTGCTGCTGCGAAACAATTGCAGGCCACGCATCGGGTCGCCAGGTTTTAACTGGCTCAACACCGTGTCGATCTTCTCCTGTATGTCGCTGGCAGGTTGCGCCATCGCGGTCACCGCGGCTTGAGCAGCCCGTTTTAACGCAGCAGAACGCGTGCGATACAGATTGAGTACTTGTCCCTCGGCCAGGGTGCGAGCTGCGGGCAGTTCGGCTAACTGCTGCAACAGATCCGCATCGAGCGCATCGTCGCCTACGCGGCTGATGGCTTCAACGACCAGTGGCAGGTGCCGGGCAGACTGCTGCGGCAGACTTTCCAGCAATTGGCGACCGCTCTCGATGGACAGTCGCACTCGTTGCAACGCAGCCATCGCAGCGCTAGACAGCGACGCGCGCGAGGGTGCCGCTAGAGAGTCAGCCGTGGATTTACTTGACGACTCATCCGCAGACTCCAGTGGTTTGTCGTCGGCGTCGACGGCTGCGCCATCTGATTGTAACGCTGACAGAATAGCCTGCTCTAGCTTGGGGCTGGCAACTGCGGTATTGAAGGGGAGGGCGGCCAGGAACTGCAGGCGAGCCACTTCATCATGCGTGCTGCTGGCCAATTCGATGAGCCGCGCATTGAGGTCTGAGGAACCGGGCAGTTTCAGTTCGGCCAGTTGGTTTGCTAGGGCCCTTTGATCGGCCGCTGCCGCCTCCATCAGCCATTGGGCCAGCGGAGCGGTCCAATCCGTGGGTAGATTGCTATTGGCATAGGCGGCCAGCAACGCGACTAGTCGCCGCTGTTGTGCTGGGGGAGCGGTTGGGGCGGCTGCGATCCACTGGACCATCAGTTGTTGTACAGTGGCTGTCTCCCGCCAGCCTGCCACGATGGTTTGAAGTGCGTCGCCGCTACCCGACGATGTGGCCTCTTCGATTTGCCCGCTGCGGAACACAGGCTGGGTCGCGGCCTGCTGATAAAGCTCGTCGATCGCCACTTGGTAGCTAGGTGCCCATTCGGGGTGCTGGGCCAATATTTGACTGGCAGTCTGGCGATAGAGATCATCGCGAGAATTCAGTCCGTCGAGCAGCATGTCCACGGTTAGACGCTGCGAAGCGGCCAGTTGATCGATGACTTGCATGGCGATGCGCTTGCGCTGTGCGGTGGCAGCGTGTGCGCCGCCCGGCGATGATTCTGCGCCGCCCGGCGATGCTGAATTGGATTGCGATGCCGATCCAGCTTGTTCACTGCGACCACGGTGCGACGCTGTGCTAGCGAGATACTTGAGCGATTGGTCAGCGGCCTGCAGTTCGATTAGCGCGTAGGTTATCGAGTGCTCCCACACACGATCGTCGGCGTGACGGCCATCCAAGACAGCCAGCAATGCGTCAGCCGAGGTGCGATCTCCAATGCGCCCCAGCCCTTCGGCGGCGACCCGTGAGACTTGCAGGTTTGCGTGTTTAAGCAGTTTTTCTAGTTGCGGTTTGGCCGCTGCACAGCGGTGTAGTGAAACGGCGTGGCAAGCCGCTTGTAGCAAGCTGACCTCGGAACCGCTCAACTGCTCGACGATAGCCTTCAGCGCACGTTCGTCACCCCACATGCAGAGGCCCCACAAGCTGGCCAGCCGCGCGTCCAGCGATTGCCGGCTGTCCTGCATTTGGCTTTGGAGATCGGCTACGATACGCTCCGACAGTTCTCGCTGAGCCCGCTCCGTCCGGCCTGTGCTCTGCGCCAGCTCGACCAACTGCAGTTGTGCGTTACGAGCGACCCAGGGGCGACCGTCCAATAGAAGCTGAGGTAGTCGAGCTGGGTCGCTCACGGCTGGGTGGAGCGCGGAGGAGTCGATCGCGTTGGTTTGAGTGGTGGGAAAGCGGAGTTGATCAATGCCCACCTGGGGCGCCGAAGAGAGCGTCGGGCTGGGTGATAAGCGATACACGCCGCCGGCGGCGGTCTTTTGGTCGACGCGGGACGAGGGGCAACACAAGTCATACCATCCTCCTGTATCGATGATTAATAAACTCCCATCCATATCTTCTAGGACGTCGGTGGGATGGAAGTCGATCCGGTCAGCTACTACCAAGTCGCTGTTGTGGGCGATGAAACTGGCCCCCATCGGTTGCAGCCGATGCGCGGTCACTTTCTGCACATTGAACAACGCCGCCACCAGCGTGCTTTCGCCCGCTGCCTGTCGCGGTAGCAAATGCGTGGATGACAGGCAGACGAGACCGCTGGGGGCGGCCGCGCCAAGTTCGACCATGATCGGCATCAAATCGCCAGTTCGCACATGCCCGTCGGTGACTTTCCGATGCTCCTTGCCATACAAGCCTCCGTATACCGCGTGGGCGATTCCATCGCGCAGACCAGGGGTCTGGCCAGGTGCATGCAGAAATGTGCTGGTGAAAAAACGCTCTCCCTCGGGCGTGATGGCTACTGCTACTGGGTTGTCCATGCCTCCAGTCATGACCGGTTCAATTGGGCCGCCGGCAAGCCGCCGGCGGAAAATATGAGCGGCTGAGGAGCTGAGCGAACGTCCGCTGAGCAGTTCATGATGCTGCTCGGCAAAGGCACCCTTGCACCAATAGATCCAACCGTCCCGTCCCCAATAAGGCCCATGCAGATCATTGGCACAACCGGTGATTGTCTGGCCGTCGAACCATACCTGGCGCGATTCGTAGATGCCATCCCGGTCTTCATCGATCAATTGATAGATGGACGGAGGTGCAGCGATCAGCAGATCGCGTCCAATGCATAGGATGCCCTCGGTGAATGGCAGGTCTTGGGCGACAACGGTCCGCGTGTCGAACTGTCCGTCACCATTTGTGTCCTCTAGACGCACGATGCGATGCAGAAGTTTTTTGTTGTGTTCCTCGATGGGTTTGGTTACACCTCCCGATTCGACCAGCAATAATCGACCTTGCGAATCCCAGTCGGCCAGCATGGGCCAGGTGGTCAGAGGTTCGCCTGCGACCAATTCCAATTCCATGTCGGCCGGGATGGTGAACTGCGTTTCTCCGATCTGCACGGGTTTAGTGACGGATTGGCCCCAAGCGGGCGACTCGGTTTGGCCGTGCAGGAGCAGCGTACAGAGGAGTAGGAATGCAGTCAGGGTGGGATAGTGAAGCACAGCAGCAGGCCTTGTGGGACTATTGAGCGAAGAAGTCAGACGGTATTTTACTCTTACAGCTCTGCATTTTACTCATAATCTCAGCGGCCTGCAGTTGTGGCAGACGCGTCTGCCGAAACTCTTGGCGAGTTCCGCTACGGCTATCTCTGTATCGCGAGCGGCAATTTCAGGCTATCGCAGTCGGGGGCAGGCACACTATTCTAGGAGGCCTTGATACCTAGACAATGAGATTCAGTGTCTGGATGAAATTTCAGTTGAGTGGATAGAGCAGCGGAGATGTTATACATGATGCGATTGATCGAAGCGGCCGGTTGTCTGTTGTTTTGTCGGCAGCCCACGCCACAGTTCCTATTGATGCGCCATGCGCGCCGCTGGGATCTGCCTAAGGGGCATGCTGAACCGGGCGAGGATATTTTGCAGACGGCTCTGCGCGAGACGCAGGAGGAGACCGGGATCGCGCAGCAGCAAATCGACCTCGATGGAGATTTCCGATTCGTGGTGGAGTATGACGTAAAGGGTGCCAAGCGGGGCGATTACCACAAACGCGTAAGCTATTTCCTGGGCTATGTCGCCGAAGCTCACCAGCCGCATTTGACAGAACATATCGGCTTCCAGTGGATGCC
>CAKQNH010000125.1 GCA_934255105.1 uncultured Pirellulaceae bacterium | reverse complement strand
ATTACACACCGTCGATGGTCAGACGCGACGGATTGAATTGACTACCGGAGGACAAGCCGTTCTGGTAGCCGCTCGTGCGGTAGTGCTCGCCAGTGGCTTGGGTGGACGTTCGCCGGGTGAGCACCTCGAGTTGCAGCAAACGCCGCCAGCCAACTCGCGAGTTGGAATCGAAGCTATCTTGCACCACTTTCCCGCGCACTACACCGCCGGGGCGATACACATGGTGGTTGGCCGACATGGCTATGTTGGTTTGACGCAAATCACCGGTGGGCGCTTGCACGTGGCGGCGGCCGTCGATCGCTTGGCTTTGCAGCGTTTGGGTCCCGCTGGACTAACGCACGAAATATTGCACGAAGCGGACGCCGCTCAATTGCCCCAAGCCACAGCGGCGGCTTGGCGGGGGACGCCGCCGCTGACTTGCCGCGCTTCGCGACTGGCAGCAGAGCGCGTTTTCTTGGTAGGTGATGCGGCAGGCTATGTTGAACCCTTTACGGGCGAAGGAATTCGCTGGGCTTTGCAGACCGGTCTGGGCGTAACACCCTTGTTGATCCGCAGCCAAGCGGCTTGGCAGACTGATTTGGTTCACCAATGGGAAGCCTGGTATCATGCCACAATAGAACCAGAGCAACGACTTTGCCGCTGGCTCTCGAGCGGTTTGAAGCGCGCACCTGTGCGCTGGATGGCCCACCAAGCGCTTCGCGTGCGACCAGGAATTGCCTCGACAATCATCCAGAGACTCAACTAAGAAAATTGCTATGCCTACTTCGATTCTCGGTCTGGGAACTGCTTCCCCACCGCATCAAATGACTCAAGCCGACGCGGTGCAGATGTTTACCGACATTGTCTGTGAAGATGAGCGGCAAGCGAGGTTAGGGCGCGTGCTATTCCGCAAGGCTGAGGTGCAGACTCGCGGAACCGTAATGCCTCATCGCTTTGCTTACAATTGGAGCCGTCTCGCTGTAGCAGCAAGTCAAGAAGCTGACGGTAACGACCCCGGTCCATCTAGCGCTGAACTTCCACGATTGGAATCGGGGCAGAGCCAGGGAGCGACGACGCGCGAGCGGATGGAACTCTATTCCCGTTTTGCTGCGGGACTGGCGTGCGAGTCGTCGCAAATGGCGTTGGACCAAGCGCGAATTGACCCACGAGAGATAACCCATTTGATAACTATCAGTTGCACTGGGTTCGACGCGCCGGGTGTCGATATTGAACTCATCGAACGACTGGGCTTACCCAACACAACGCAACGCATGCAGATCGGCTTTATGGGCTGCCATGCGGCTATCAATGGCTTGCGCGCCGCCCGAGCTGTCACCGAATCGGATCCGGATGCGCGCGTGTTGCTATGTGCGGTTGAGCTGTGCAGTTTGCACTACCGTTTCACTTGGGATAGCGAGAAGATCATCGGCAATGCGCTCTTCGGCGACGGTTCGGCAGCTCTGGTGTTGAGCGGTGGCGTGAGTCGGTTGCCAAACGATGCGGCCCCATGGCAAGTGGTCGATACGGGCTCAGTAGTTATCGCTGATTCCGAGCAGGCTATGAGCTGGCGCATTGGTGACCATGGTTTCGATATGTGTTTGAGCAGCGATGTAGGCGACAAAATTGAGGGGCACTTAGCCGCTTGGTTGATCGCTTGGTTGGGCGAGCATCAACTGGGTGTGAAGGATATCGCCTACTGGGGCGTTCATCCGGGCGGCCCTAGAATTGTGTCTGCTGTCAAAAACAGCCTGGGGCTGAGTGACGACGACTTGCGCTACTCGCGGGCGATCCTAGCGCGGCATGGCAATATGTCATCGCCCACCGTGCTCTTCATCCTCCGCGAATTCCAGCGTGCTCGAGCCGCCGCCAGCGAAGTGCCAACCTCCCAATTGCCCGCCTCCCAATTGCCAGCCGGGCACTGCGTCCTACTTGGATTTGGGCCGGGCTTGGTAGCCGAGATCGCCTTGTTGTCCGTTGAGCACTAGGTCGGAACATTCCAAATTTTGCTGGCGATAGAACAATCTCATACCGAAAGCAGGTAGCAGCCCGAGCGGGAAAGCTAGATAGGACAGCCAGGCCCAGCGGCTCATCCACTTCAGCCCGTGAGTGACCCATTGTTGATCGAGGTAGGCTTTCGCTTTTGGTGTATTGGCTTCGCGTGCGATGGCAGCACCGCCAACAGCATAGTCGCGAGCCATGGCTGCACCTCCAATGGCTGCATGATGGGCGATCGCACCGCCGCCGGCAGCGCAATGCCAGGCTAGCGTCCCTCCGCCAACCGCATCGTAGCCAACCGCCCCTCCACCCAAGGCCAATCCGCCAATAGCCAGTCCGCCAATGGCTAGTACACCCAGACCTAATCCTCCCAGGGCTACAATCCCTATGCTTACGCCGCCAAGACAGATGCCGCCGTAAGCTATTCCGCCAGCAGCGATCAGGCCTTTGGCGATTCCACCGAAACCTATTAGCCAGCCGTCGGCGCGATCGCCAAGTGCAATCCAGCCACGCGCGGTCAAGTATTCGGGCTTGTTTTGCGTCATGCTGAAATCCAGATCGCTGAACTGCACGTCTATCCATGGTCGCCCCAGGAACCGTGTCTGCGAGCAATACCTTTTGCCTATCCAGCGACCTTGACTTCGATCGGCCCCAACCCAGCGTTTGAGTCGAGTGTCGTTAGGCTGTCCCGTACCTCCCAATTCCATCCGCAGGGAATGCATCCTGCGATTGACTCCCATCAGATGCACGACCAGGGAAGCCGCGAAGACGAGCGTCGTTAAAGCCAACGCTGCAAAGTAGAGCCACAAGCCACCGAGCAGCCTTACAAGCAGTGTTAAGATCAAAACGGACACGGCGTATGCCAGGCTTAACCACAAAGCGCGTCGCCCAGATTCCTTCAGTAGCTCCCTTTCTTCGAGCGTGGTGGCAAACTGCGTCGGCAGCCATGTTCCGAGCCACGCACCACCTAGCCCTGCAGCGGAACCGACGAACGCGCCACTGAGCCCCGCAACGGTCCCTGAAGCCAAGCCGGAGCTGGCTTTGGCTGTTGCCGCAGCCGAGCTGGCTGCGACTGCAGATTTCGAGAGCCAAGTCGCTGATCCGATAGCGGCCATAACGCCTGAGGTAAACTTATTCCCCAATCGCGTGTGTTCCAGCGTCTGCCCTATCAAGTGAGCTACTGAATCGCGTAACAATGCTCTCCCGCGTGACAGTCGCTGCTTGGCGGCGTCGTGACTGATCCCCAATGTGGCTGAAATTTCGGCGACGGTGGCCCCCTCACGGTAGTACAGTACCAACGGTTCTCGGTAGGTTTCGTCGATCGACTCCAATGTGCTCCAAACCAGTGCTTGCTCCTCTTGCGCTACGACCTTCGACTCTGCCTCGTCGATGGCTCCGCTTGTATCGGGAACATCGCCCAATTGTTCTCGCTCGTGGTGCCTATTACGGTGGCGCAGGTGGTTGTTGGACAGATTGCGAGCAATACCGCATAGCCAACTTCGCAATTGCTCGGGATTCACCAGCGAGTCGCGCGATTGCCAGGCGACCAAAAAGGTTTCTTGCGAGATATCTTCACTGATATTGAAATCGCCAACTCGACTGTAGGAAACAGCCGAGACGGCGTTTTGATATTTGGTGACGACCATTTCAAAGGCTGCCGCATCACCCCCGATGACTTGCGCCCAAAGGTCGCTGTCTGCTTTGTGTGTAGAAGTAAAAGATGTCATATAATTCTCAGCCCATCAAAGAAAGCACGCTAGGCACTACTCGTAGTCTCACCCATAAGTGGCGTTCGAGACATCGTCAGTGACACAAAAAACCGCATTCTTCCGCAACTCTCGCTAAATTCCACTATTTTCGTCAATCTGAAGCTGCATACTCCGACCGTTGCTGCATAGTATCGGGCCAACTATAACTATCGTGGTTATTAGTAGCCGAAGTCGCCAGACTTTAGATCAACCAACCGAAGACCAAAGTCTGGCGACTTCGGCTAGCTCAGTGATTCTTCTCACGATGCATCTTTGCGTTTGTGTTCGGCCCTGATGTGCGGTGCAGGCCCGATTTGAACTCGTTAGGATGGCTGCCAGTGGATTCTTCCCAACCAGAGTTATCAATAAATTTAGCGGAGTATGCTGCGAAGTGCTCAATTTTGAAACGATATGTAGCGTGAAACGGTCACCGGTCGATGCGGTGTCGCATCAAAAGAGCAACAATGCGGGCACCCCTGCAAGCTCCTTTTTTAATCCTAAGCGGCGCGTCGGGCTTGTGCTGATGTTGCTGCTGCCGCTTATCTCACTCGGCTGCTCGCCTAAGCAACCAGTGGTACCGGATAGCAGCCCGCGTTTGCAGCCTGTGACGTTGATGCTCAACTGGTATCCCGAGGCGGAGCATGGCGGCTTTTATGCGGCCAAGGTGCATGGGATCTTCGAACGCTACGGGCTGGACGTCACCATTCGCGCTGGTGGCCCCAATGCACCGGTGGCTCAGGAGTTGGTGATGGGGCGAGTTCAATTTGCGATCGGCAATGCGGACGATGTGTTGCTGTTTCGCAATGAAGGCGTACCCGTAGTGGCCCTGCTGGCGCCGATTCAAAACTCGCCGCGCTGTGTGTTGGTGCGAGCGGATTCAGGAGCCGACCAGTTGTCAGGCCTAAAGGGCTTCGTGTTGCAGGCCAATGTGGGACGACCCTTCTTGGATTTTATGCGCTCGACAGGACTGCTGGAGGGAGTGAAGGTGGTCCCCTACGGTGGGTCTGTTGCCAAATTGGTGACGGATGACAAAACGGCAATTCAAGCTTACTCGTTCAGTGAACCGTTTATGGCTAGCCAACAAGGTGTCGAAGTGCGCCCGCTGATGTTATCGGATGTCGGCTTTAATCCCTACGCATCATGCCTCTTGGCCAACGAACCTTATGTCACCGCGAATAGTGACCTAGTAGCACGCATGGTCGTCGCTTGCCGCGAAGGCTGGCAACACTACTTGGAATCACCCGAGTCGACCAATCAGGCGATTCTGTCAGAGAATTCGCAGGGCATGACTGCGGAGGCTTTAGCATTTGGTGTGAGCGTGCTCAAACCGCTGTGCTTGCCAGACGGACTGGCCCCAGAGAAGATCGGCCAAATGTCGCTCGAACGCTGGCAGCAGTTGGTCGATCAGTTTGTCCAACTTAAATTGATCGACGGTTCAAAAGTACAAGCTGATAAAGTCTTCGACGCCTCGTTTCTAGAACGCACCGCGAATCAGTAGGTTGATATGACAGGTAACGTATGCGTGGGTGTTTATCCTGCAAATTGGCATCTAACTCGGCTAATCCCATCAACAACGCATTGGTGGACTTTGCCGCATTTTGTCTTTCCGCATTTCCCATTTCGCATTTTGCCTATAGCGGTGGAACCGCGGATTTCAATAGCCGATGGTGCAGCGCAGCGGAACCATCGGAGGACGCTCACATCAATTCCCACGCAACATCGCGCCACACAATCCATCGCCGAGTTGACACAAGTTGCGACCTCGAAGACGTGCCGCGCGCTGGTGACGTCTCGTTCTCGGTCGCGGATGCAAAAAAGGGATGATGCGGGGTGGGGAGTGGCCCGGTTTCCTGGGGTTGCGCTTGGCTCGCTAACGCTCGCCGGCGCTCCACCCCAGGCTAACTAAATCCGCGGCTATGCCGCTAAAGGCAAAATGACGAATGGAACTAAGAAATTGCAGCAAGTTAGATAGGCAACTTCGATAGTTTATTTTCGAACAACTCCTTGAGCCAACTGCGCTGGGGAAACGGTTGGGACAACCGTTCTACGTTTAGGGTTGAAACGGTTGGGACAACCGTTCTACGTTTAGGGTTGAAACGGTTGGGACAAGCGTTCTACGTTTAGGGTTGAAACGGTTGGGACAACCGTTCTACGTTTAGGGTTGAAACGGTTGGGACAACCGTTCTACGTCAAGGGTTGAAACGGTTGGGACAAGCGTTCTACGTCTAGAGTTGAAACGGTTGGGACAAGCGTTCTACGTCAAGGGTTGAAACGGTTGGGACAACCGTTCTACGGTTTTAGTATTCTGGGTTTTGGCGATGGGTGAAGGGGATGCTGGTGACGAGCTCCAGTACGACCGCGGAGAAGCGGTACTCAGCCTGGCGGCCAGCGGTTACCATGCGGTCGACGACGCACTGATCGCTGGCTTGCAAGCCGCGTCCGAGTGCGTAGATCAACAAACGATTGGCGAGTTCTTCAAGCACGACATCGCGGTTTTCCAAAAGAAAATCCTTGAGCCCAACAATTCCGTCAAATTTTGCGCCCGATGCCAACTCAGCCGAAGCGTCGATAGGCAGTCCAAATTCCGTATCGCGCCAGCGGCCAATGGCATCAAAATTCTCTAAGCTGAATCCCAGCGGGTCGATCTTGGCATGACAGCTCTGGCAGTTGGGATGGCTGCGGTGCAGCTCAAATGTTTCCCGCATCGATCGCTGGCTGCCGTCTTCGGCTTCAGCTAGCGGCGGTACGTCGGGGGGAGGCGGGGGAGGTGGCGAGCCGAGCCACTGACCAGCAATGAAATTCCCTCGCCGAGGTATGTTGTTGCGAGTCGGATCGGATTGCAGCATCAATAGGGCCGCTGATGAGACGAGTCCACCACGCCGTCGATCGGGCAATGCCACCTGTACGGGTGCGATACTCGATACGCCGGACAATCCATAATGTTCGGCCAGCCGCGCATTGGCGAAGGTGTGGTCGCTGTCGATGAGCCAGGTCAACGGGCGATCTTCAGAGATGATCTCCAGCAAAATTAAATTCGCCTCATCGAACATTGCTTGCCGCAGCGCATCATCGAACTCTGGAAAGATGTCGGGATCGGGTTGATGCGATTGCAGTCTCCGTAGGTCTAGCCACTGTGAAAAGAAATTATCGACCAGCGCTCGATTGCGGGGATCCCCCAACATCCGTACCGTTTGCGCACGCAATTGCTCAGGTTCATGCAACCGACCGCTGGCTGCAACACTCAACAATTCTTCGTCCGGCGGCCGCGACCACAGGAAGAAGCTCAGCCGCGTGGCCAGTTCGTAGTCACTGACCACGTAGGGACCCGCCGCGCCAGGCTGGTCGGCTTCCATACGCAGCAGAAATCGCGGCGACATGAGGCCTGCAGTTAGTCCGTGCCCGATGGCCACATCGTGCGAGTCGCTTTGCTGTCTGGCCAGATCATAGATCTGCAGCAGGCGCTGGATATAAAACTCTTCGACAGGTTGGCGAAACGCCCGCGATGCGAACCGCGTTAAAGCGACTCGCGCTTGCTGCCGCTGTGTTTCGGCTGAGGGCTCCACTTTTTCGGCTGAGGGCTCCACTTTTTCGGCTGAGGGCTCTGCATGCTGTGCGGCAAAGTCTTGCAGTTCTGCCTGGCTGACGGCGAAGATGCTAACGGCCGTCAGGTCCTGTTGTTCGCGTTTGGCCAATAGGGCTGCTACGATTTTTTGCGCTGCGGCGTGAAAGGTCTCGACCTGCGCAGGTGCTAGGCTGAGGGCTTCGCTGTTGTTGTCAAAGCCAAAGCCGGTAGGGTCTGGAGGGAAATCCAAGCCCAATTGCAGATTTAAACCAGTTAGGTCGGCGATGGCATTGTCGTATTCCGAATTGTTAAGCCGTCTAAGTACCGGTCTGCCGGGATCGCGCTGGTCGGCACAATCAGTCCCTGCCAATGTCTCCTCCAGAAACGCGAGCATCAGTCGGCGTTCATCGCTCGTCGGCTGTCGCTCGTCCTCAGGCGGCATCTCATCGGCTTGAAGCACATGCACAGCGGTTGCCCATGTGCGTTGGTGCCGCAAAATCTGCGCGGGGTCACCATCTTGCGCTAGATTGACATTGCCGCTGGGGTCGTCCGCCCCGTGGCAGCTATAGCAATAGCGACGGAACATGTGTGAGATGTTGCGGTCCCACGACAGTTCTTCTTTGTCGCGGCCCGGTTGCGCTACGGCCACTGATGAACAGCACAGCCCTACGATCAGGCCGACCCAAGCACAGGCTGACCAAGCTGATCTTCTTGGCATCGCGCCTACTGTATCTGTCGCGGATATTGGTAGCCGAAGTCGCCAGACTTTGGATAAACCAAGCGAAATCCAAAGTCTGGCGACTCCGGCTACGACTGTCCAAAGTCTGGCGACTTCGGCTACGAAAGCCATTCTTCTTGCGATGCTCACTGGAGCCGTTTGCTTGGCTGCGATTTTACAAGCGTTGTGCATCATACATGCGGCTGTATTAAACCGAGTGGCGCAGTGCTGTCACCAAAGTGTTCGCGTTGAACTCCCATGGCAGCCAGCATGTCAAGATAGAGGTTGCAGATGGGGGTCGACTGCTGGAGCTCAAGATGCCGTCCGCCAGCGTGCGCTCCCCCTGCGCCACCGGCTAGGAGCACCGGCAGGTCGTCGTGATTGTGCTTGTTGCCATCGCTGATGCCCGAGCCATAGAGGATGCACACGTTATCCAGCAATGTCGAGCCGCCCTCTTGGATGCCGCGCATGCGCTCGAGCATCCGGGCGAACAGAGACATGTGATGCAAGTTGATGGTGGAGAGCTGTGCGAAGTTTTCGGGCTTCTGCAAGTGGTGCGAAGTTGAGTGGTGAGAACCGGGTGCGCCGATCTCACGATAGGCCCGCCCCGACTTTTCGTACGAGAACATAAAGCTGGCCACCCGTGTGGTGTCGGCTTGAAAGGCCACCACTAGTATGTCCAGCATCAGGTTCACGTGCTCTGCATATTCGCTGGGGATACCTCGGCCTTCAGGCATGATCAATGGTGGAATCTCCTCTTCGTCTGCATGCAGCAGCGGATCTTGATCGAATGCCTGTTGGTGGTGCGAATGGTCGTCTCGATCGCTGAGTGCAAGCCTGCGTTCGATGTTGTGCAACCCTTCCAGGTATTCTTCCAATTTGCGGCGGTCGGAGAAACCGAGCTTGCGCTGCAGAGAGCGAGTCTCCTCCTGAACGAGATCCAGCACGCTGGCTTGCACGGAACTTCCGGCAGCGGGCACCGATAAGTCAACGGGTTGCTGCCAGTTGGGGGCAACCACGCGACGACCGCGAAACAAACGATCGTAAAGCTGCTTGGGATTCAGCTCTAGTGGTACTGGCGTGGTAGGGCTGCGCCACGAAATGTGAGACATGTACGTGCCGCTGTAGCCATGGTCTCCACGGTGACCGGGATCAATTCCCAAGGCCAAGGAATCGATCGGGGTCGCCAAGCCGATCTGTTGGGCTACCGTCTGGTCGACCGATTTTCCGCCCACCTCGGGTTGCTCCGAATGTTTGCAGCGGGCGCCAACCAGAAAACCGCCGCCGGCGGGTTCGTGCGCAGCACCTACGCCGTTGCAATGATCGGCGGCCAGCTTGCTAATGACCGTCACCTGATCCGAGACGTTTTTCAGAGGTGCCAGTGTCGGTGGCAGCGCGCTAAGCG
>CAKQNH010000124.1 GCA_934255105.1 uncultured Pirellulaceae bacterium | reverse complement strand
GAGCTGCATTGGGCAGCATAGGTGCCGAGGCTTGCGACACAAAGCCCGCCGGTTGTGTGGCACTCATAGGAGCGATGTTTGCACCGCTGTCGAAGTTCGGCAACTGAGCGGGCTCGATGAAGGAGCCGTCTGGCTGCTGCAGCGGATAGCCTTCGAGGATTGGCTGCATATTCGGATCGTAGGGCTGATTCATAAGGCGTTTACCCGAATTCGGTGTCGCTCGGTCCTCGATCACGGTGGGCTGCATGTCCGGATAAATGGTCGCGCTCTTGGCGGGTCCCCACAGACCATTGCCGCCGGTCAATCCCACATCGCCGTGCAGATTGAGCACGTCGGCCAAGCACCAGCTCATCCGCGAGGAAGCGATCGTCTTGACAACTTCGTAATCATCGTCGGTTTGGATGATACGTGGGGTGAGTACTACGAGCAGCTCGCGTCGCTGTTCCGTTTCGGTGTCGAAGCGGAAGGCGGCACCGATCCATGGAATACTACCCAGCACTGGAATCTGCGAACGCGTGTTCGAGCGACTCTTGCTAATCAGCCCCGCAAACACGACGGTCTGTCCCGAATAGGCGCTGACCGTGGTCAGGGCTTCGATCGAGTTGATAATCGGCGATCGAATCACTTCGCCCCCCGGTCCGAAGCCAACGGGGATACCCAAATTGGCATTGTCCAAGCTCGAGTTCTGGACTTGCACCTGCATTAGTATTAGACCGTCTTGATTGACGCGTGGCAGTACGGCCAAGCCCAAGCCGACAGGCACGTCGGTGGCATTGATCGTTTGACCGAACGTGCCAGCGGTCACACCTTGCACACGCGGTACCTGTTGCCCAACCAACGTCGATGCTTGACGACCGTCCATGGTAGTGATCTGTGGATTGCTCAACACTTGCAAGCGGCCGGATGTTTGCAGGGCTCGCACCAAGACTCCCACCGCTTCACTGGAGGCCGACAGGACCAACCCGCCGACGCCCGACGCAGTGGAACTGGAGCGTCCAACGCCGAAGCTACTCATTCCTTGTCCAGCCACGTTCTGTGTTTGCCCGCCTACCACCGGCGACGTCAGCGGACTGAGCACATTGAAGACTGGCGATCCGAGCGTTCCGCCGGTAGCGCTTCGTCGATCGAACAGCAATCCGTCTTGGATTCCCCACTCAGTACCGAGTTCGAAACCGTCGTCCAGTTTGACTTCGGCAATCATGACTTGGATTTCAACCAGCGGTGGTCGGCGGTCGAGCCGCTCGACAACTTTCAGGATTGTTTCGAAGTACCGCGGGGTAGCGCTCAGGATGATGCTGTTGGTATCCGGGTCGGCCACTACGAATACTTCGCGATCGACTTGGTCAAACACGCTGATGAACTGGTTGGTCTGCACCAGCAATTGATTGACTTGCCGCTGCTGTACAACATAATCCGTGATGGCGCTGGCCACTGCGCCCGCCGTGGCGTTGCGCAACCAGATGACTTCGGTCTTGCGATTCTCGACACCTTGAATATCCAGCCGGTAGAGCAAGGCTTCGATCACATCCAGATCCGCCGAAGACCCACTAACGATGATGCTGTTGGTGCGGATCTCAGGGGTGATGCGGAGTTGTACCAGCGAGCTTTCGCCCCCTGCCGTGAGCCCAGGTTGAGCGATGTTGCCCAGTCCAAACAGCCCGCCGGTAGTGCTTTGCCCAGCCGTGACCTGCAGTCCATAGAGTTGCTGCAGTGTCTGCGATAGTTGCGTAGCGTCGCCGTTTTCAATCGGGTAGACCTTGATCTTGGCTTCGGCGCTGGGCATGCGGTCGAGTTCTTCGATCAGCTTGGCAATCAGTTCCATGCTCTGAGCGGGTGCCCGCACCAAGAGCGCGTTGGTCGACGGATCGGCCGTCACGACCACGCCCGCCAGAATGCCGCTCTCGACCGAGTTTTGACCGTCGTCACCGACGATCGATAGCTTTCCGCTGGGCGGGGTGACCTGCGCCGTCGTGTTGCCACCTTGTTGATTTGCCGGACCCGTAATGACCTCTTGAATCACGGTTCGCAGGTCTTCTGCGAGTGTATTCTTCAGTCGGAACACGCGCAGTCCGCTTTGCGCGGTGGTGCTCTCAACATCCAGCTCACCGATCAGCTTTTCTACTTCGACCATTTCGCGGGGAGCGGCTTGGACAATAAGCGAATTGGTGCGGTAGTCAGACAACACCTTGACGCGTGTACCCAAACCGGTGCGTGGAGTCGTGTCGGTGCCGGGGGTGTTCACGAAGAAGTCGCGAATACGAGTCTCCAAGTCTTCGCTTGAAGCATGTAGCAAGGGGATGACTTTGAGTTGGTTCTGTGGATCGAGCGGTTGATCGATCTTGGCAACCAAGTCTTTAACCGACTTGACCACTTCGGCGCGACCGATCAGCAGCAGTGCGTTGGGCTGCCCCAGTGAAGTGATGCTCACGGAACCCTGACGCGGCGCATAGACGCTGTCGTACAACTGAGTTACCAAAGCGGCTACCGCGTCGCCATTGGCGTGTTGCAGTGGATAGATGTCGACTTCCGGTTGAGATTCTTTGGCTTGCTTCTTTATTTCGTCGATGACCTTCAGGGCTCGTTCGACATCGCGTTGGCTACCGCGAATGATGACTAGGTCGATCTCCTCGATGAACTCGATCTGTACATTGCCGAACAAGCTGTTACCCGATCCGAGGGTGTCGAGCGATCCCATAGCCATGGCTTGGCCGTCCGGGCCGATTTCAACTTGGGCTTCGCTAATACCCCCTGCAGCTTGCCCTCCCGAAGCCGGCTGCCCAGCTTGCTCCTGGATGGTAGTCCGCACTAGATGGAAAGCGCGTTTGACGCGCCGAGGTTCTGCAGGTGCCAGCGGCACGATGCGAGTACTGGCACGCGGATCGCTCTGGACTTGATCCAACGTGCGTATCACTTGCGACCAACCCGTCGTCGAAGCACTAGCGCCCAGCAGAGTCACTTTGTTTTGACGCCGATCCACTTGGATAATGTCGGGCAGGCCCGAGACGCTGGTGAGCTGCAGATTGGCTAGTTCGCCTCCACGTTCTGTCGTCAGCGATAAACGCGAACCGGCCAAGCGCTGCAATGAATCCTCCAGTTCGCTCCAACCCAGATGTTGCAGTTGATAACTCTGTTGCTTAGTTGAGGCGAGGTTTTCGATGCCGCGATCCCCGGCTGGAATGCGGTTTTGCTGCATAAAGCCGTCGATCTGCGCAGCGATCTGTCGGTGAACAGCCTCAGGGGCCATAATCATCAGCTTGCCGGTAGTCGGCTCTGTGGTCACGCGCATGTCGGGCACGTGGTGGAACTGGACTTGAATCTGCGCCCCCACCGGTCCGACTAGATCGGAAGGGACATCGTAGACCTGCAACCGGCTGTCGGAATTGTTTGCATGCGGTGTCAGCGTGATCGCCGAAGCGGTAGTGACCGCCGGGGACATAGGCCGAGCAACCTGCTGCGGCGGGGTGAGCTGCCGAACTTGCGATTGCGAATAGGCGGGCACTGCAGACATGGCAACCAAACCTGATGTTACCAGGGCTAGGCGGCGACTCCATCGACTTTGTGGATGCAACATTCTGTGCCTCATAAGCTTACTTGCCAATTGCAGTCATTCTCATTGATGGGTCTACGAGCCCACTCTCTGTCACAATCGGCATAATCGCTATAAAGCTTCCGGCAAAAGAACTGCTTTTAAAGGTAATAATCGTCATGGCAGGCAAAGCCTGCCTAGACTACGTGCTTTCAGCCATGCATAGGCACTCTTGCCTCCTCTTTTTCACCCCTTGTCCACCTCCCGCTCGAGTTTGCTCTTGGCTAACGATGAAGCGACTTCAGACTGCTGCGGCCTGTCGTAGCCTACTACCGACCCTCGACGGCGGAGTGGGATTTTCAATCTCGCGTTGCCAACAAAATCTTGCTAACTATGGAAATTGAAAAGTATTTCCCCACGTCTCACCGGAGCCTTCGAGCCATGAGCACCCGCCCGCTACGGCGCAGCATGCTTGCTAGCGTTGCATTTGGATTGGCCATCAGCACCTCTGCCAGCGTGTTGGCCGAGCCCCCATCGATATTGAAGATCTTCCGTGCCAAGCAATCGCTGTCGGACGAATCGTTGGAGTTGAAACCCGAGCATGGACCATGGTTGATTCTGGCAGCTACGCTTCCCGGCGAAGATGCCAAGCCGCAGGCCATCGCGCTTGCGCGCGAGATTCGCCAGCAACTCAATCTGCCCAGTTTCGTCATGGAAAAGATGACTGGCGTGGCTGCCACTTCGATCAAGCGAGAGCGGATTCGCAATGACGCCAATGGCAATCCCGTACCGGTCAATCTGCAAGTCCGCTATGCCAACGGCGGGCAGGAGAGCGTCTATGTGGTGCTGGTGGGCGAGTTTGCCGATCTGAACGATCCCCGCCTTCCGGAGACTTTGCAAACCATTCGAAACGCACACCCTGCAGCACTGAAAGACGATGCTCCCAATGCGCCAGACGACGCAGAGAAAGCTGGTAGCAGCAACTGGCTGGTACATACTTACCGCAGCAACTTGTGGACTCGCAATGCGCGCAAAGAAAAAGCTGGCAAGATGGGAGCCGCCTTCGTGACTCGCAACCCGCTGCTGCCCGACGACTACTTCGAAGCTCCCAAAGTCGACGAGTTCGTTGCCAAGCTGAACAAAGAGGTTGAGCATTCACTGCTCGACTGCCCGGGCAAATTTACGGTCCGCGTGGCTTCGTTTACTGGTCGCGAGGTGACCGATTTTGGCAATGGTGCCAAAGCGTCCAAGTTGCCCAGCGAGACGACCGATGAACTGGATGTGGCCGCCCTGAAAGCGCACCGACTGACCACTGCACTGCGGAAAAAAGGGGCGCAAGCCTACGAGTTCCATGATCGATTCGGCAGCTATGTTATGGTCGGCAGCTTCGATAGCTTGGGACAGGAGCTGACATCGAATCAATTTCGTTACAATCCAGGCATTGTCGAAGTCAACGCCAAGTGGTGCGGCTACCGAATCTTCGACTCACCCGACCCGACCACTGGGGCGATCCGCAAAATCCAATCGCTCAACTCGCTCGAAGAAATCCCCTTTGACGTCGAGGGGAAGCCGATGGCGGTGCCCCGTCTGGCCACTTCCAGTCTCTATCGTGGTGCGCTGCTAGGCAATCATTAGCATCGCCCAAAAACAATTGTCGCAAGGTCCTCTCCCGACTCATAGATCTTCGTTAAACCGCGTGGGCATCGCCCCATGCGTCTAGACTCATTGTCGCGTTGCCGCGCAGCGGTTATTCTCTGGCGGTATGTCTACTATCAGCAACCTACCACGCCGTATCATTTTGGGTACGGCCAATGCAAAGAAGTGTCTTGAGCTACGGCAATTGCTCGAGCCCTTAGGCATCGAACTGCGTTCGCTGGCCGAAGTCGATAGCCCGCTAGAAGTGGACGAGACCGGCCAGACGTTCATGGACAATGCGCGCTTAAAAGCGACCTCTCAGGCGCAACACCTGCAGCAGTGGACTATCGGCGAAGACAGCGGCCTGTGCGTGCCCTATCTAAACGGAGCGCCTGGCATCTATTCCGCACGCTACTCAGCACCGCACGCTACCGACCAGCGGAACAACGAAAAACTGTTGCACGAACTGCGCGACGCGCGCGGTTCGCAGCGCGACGCCTACTACATATCCACCATTGCCCTCTCCGACCCTGAGGGGCAAATTCAGATTGAAGCCGAGGGGCGTTGCTGGGGGCGGATTATCGACCAGTATCGTGGCAGCGGCGGATTTGGATACGACCCACTCTTTGAAATCCGCGAGTATCACCAGACCTTTGCCGAACTAGGTGTCACCGTCAAAGGGGCGCTCAGCCATCGCGGCCGGGCGCTGCAGAAGTTCATCGCACAATTGCAAAGATAAGCAGTGTCGCTCCACTAAAGCATGGTGTGCTTGACGGCATGAAACAGCGATGGGTTATAATCTAGAGCATGGAGCGACGAGCCATGGTTACAACGCAAAAGATCTACGCAATGCTCGGCAATGAATCTCTGTGGGAGATTGCTACTGGCTGCCAAGAACTTTTCAGGCAGGCCGAAATTCCCCATTCGATCCGAAGTGATGGTTCCCGAACCGGCGGGTGACTTGAACATCGAGCACCGTGAAGGACTTTCAGTCGTCAGGCTCTCGCGTTTGATCGAAATGAAAATTGCCTGTGGCCTGGGTAGCACGCGGCGAACCCACAAAGACTTCGCAGATGTCGTCGAGCTGATTGCGATTCGCAACCTCGATAGTTCGTTTGCACGCTTCCTGCACCAATCGTTGCGCAAGACTTTTAAAGAACTGGTGCGCAGCGCTCACTCAGATGGCTAAACGCTCACGCATCGGCCCCATGCCAATCTTCCTGTGACCTATCTTTCTGTCAAAATATCCGCTCCTTTTTTTACAGGAAGATGGGTGACAGGAAGATGTTTACACCTCAACCTGTCTGCGCTCCACTAGTATTGTGCGTCACTCTTAGATCTTCCACGGGGCGCGATAGCGCATGCCCAAGGCGACGATCTTGCTGAGTAGATCCTCATAAGAGATGTTGATGGTCTCGGCCGATTCGGCGAAGTCCTCACCGAACGACAAGTTGGGGTTGGCGTTGGCTTCCAGCACATACAGGCGGCCGTCGTCGCGCAACCGCAAGTCCATACGCGCAAAGCCGCTCATGTCGAGCGCCTTGTAGACCTTTTTGCAAATGCGGGCGATCTGCTTTTCTAACTGAGGCGACAGGTTTTGAGCCAGACTGGTTTCAACCCCCAGCTTCTCTTGATAGTTGCGATCCCATTTAACCTTGCGTGTGGCGATGAGCGGTATTTCGCTCTTGGTGAACAGCAATTCCCACACGGGAAACGTCTGCAGGCGATCGTTGCCGATGACTCCCACGTAGAGTTCGCGCCCTTCAATGAACTCTTCCGCCAACGCGTCGGCCTGGGTGTGTTCATGGATGAACGCTACGCGCTCGGCCAATCCTGCGTCGTCGCGAACTACAGAGGCTTGAGAGATGCCCAGCGAGGCGTCGTCGATCACAGATTTGACGAAGATCGGAAAGCCGAGCTTCTTGGGCCGCACGACCTTGCGCCCCATGGGAAATACGGCAAACTTGGGGGATGGAATGCGATGAAATGCAAGTATTTTTTTGGAGAGCGCTTTGTCTTTGGAGATCATCAAGCCGCGCGCGTTGCAACCGGTGTAGGGCTGTCGCATCAATTCCAAGTAGCTGACGATGGCGTGGTCGTAGGTCACCACCCCGTGAAACTCTTCCAATAAATTGAAGGCTACATGCGGTTTGAACTTGACGATCGAATCTCGCACCGGCGTGAGGTCATCGCTCAGTCCCAAAACCTCTACGTTGTGCCCCATTTCGCGAAGCGTGGTGATCACATCGTATTCCGCTTTCCACTCATCGATCTCCTTGTCGGTGCTCCCCTCCATGGTCTCGGGCGGAACCAGGTTTTCGCTGACCAAAGCTAGCACGCGCAACTGTCTCATAGCGCAACCTTGAGCTTGCCTTCGTGGAGAAAGTTCATAGTCTGTACGGTCAATAGAATCAATACATCGCGTTTGGTTTCCTCTGCCGGCTGTGACAACCGCAGACGCATTTCACGGCAGCGTTCGAGCATCTCGGAGAGGACTTGATCGATCGTGTATTGATACTCGCCGGTCCACTTGGAAACGCTTTTGCGAAGCTCGGTGCGAGTCCGCCGTAGAAACGCGGCGGCGGTCATGTTCTTGGAATGCTCGGGGCGATCGGAAAACAATCGCCGCAAATCGCGATCGTAGAGGTTGGGGTGTTCCATTCCGTAGTGAGCGCGTTTTTTCTCATAATGCACGCGGAGAGTCTTGCGGACCGTGCGCAAGGGATCGACGTGCGCCCGCGAAACCACTAGCGGCTTGCGACCCACCAACTCGCCCATCGTCTCGCAGACATATTCGAGCTTCTTTAGAGCGGGCCAGTCTTTGTACTGCGCACGCCAGCGCGAACGCGGGCGCAGCCAGACTGCGAACGATTCCGCAAAATCTTCGACCGGATGAGACTGGGCATACCACATATCCAAATGCTGGACATAATTGCGGCTGAAGGGCTTGGGCCTGTAGAAGTTTGGGTATGGTGCCGAGACTCTACCGAAGGTCTCGCGATAGCTCTTCCGCCGACGCAGACGATAAGCGGTATCGATGGCATGCCCCGCCTCGTGACGCAGGATCTTCATGAACCACTCGTGGGTCCCCCCTTCGACGTCCAAGATCTGTTTGCGTTCCAGACGCATCAACCGTGGGTGGGCCAAGTAGAAGGGGATGGCGATGCCAGGCACCCCGTCGGGTGAAAACCATTCGTCCGAGAGCCAGCAATGTGGCCGGAACGTGATCCCGCGTTCGCTCAGCTCGTCGTAGAGCTGCTCAATACGCTCTTCGATGAACGTGCCTGTGATGGTTAAACCCAGATCGCACATCCGCATGTCGAGCAAATCTGCGTCGGAGTGAAAATCGAGATTGACCTTCTGCGTCCGTTTCTTTGGTTTCGTCACGTCGAGATTGTCCCTCCTGCAGCTGCCCCCGGCGGGGCGTCGTCCAGTATTCTGCCAGCTCGGTCTTTTTGTGTCGCTACGGCGCGTCATGTTGAGAACTCTTACCTTTTGAAAAGATAACCCAAGTTCTTCGCCCACGAACGTATATCGCCCAAATATTCGTCACTTTTCCAATAAACAGAAAAGTCGGTGAAAAAATGCTATTAGTCGTAGCGGAATTCGCCAAGAGCTTCGAAGCTGCCCGGTTTGTCGTAGCGGAACTCGCCAAGAGTTTCGAAGCTGCCCGGTTTGTCGTAGCGGGACTCGCCAAGAGTTTCGAGGCTGGACGTCGAGCCGTCGAAAGTCTTGGCGACTTCCGCTACATTCAATGCTCCACCGCGTTGTTCCCTCAGGTTTCCCAAGTCGCCACCCCTCGAAGGTAACGCACAATGGCGATAAATTTGATACCCATACGCCCTCCGGCCACATCCATGGTCAAATCGCTGGCCGCCCACCCACCCACGCTGTCGATAGGTTTGCCATGTACTGTGGACCACACAGCGAATTTAGTTCCATCTGTTTGCTGAAAGCAAGTCAATTATGAAAGCCATCGCGGTTATCCCCGGTAAGCCTCACTCAGTCCACCTGCGCGATGTTCCTCGTCCCGATATCAATTCAGTCCCCGACGGCAAAGGGGTTCGCGTGAAAGTCCTCAAGGTGGGCGTCGACGCGACCGATCGCGAAATCAACGACGCGTTGTATGGCAATTCGCCCCCAGGAGACGACTATTTAGTGCTCGGACACGAGTGTTTTGGCCGTGTCGAAGAGGTTGGGCCCAATGTCAGGCGGGTCAAACCCGGCGATTACGTCACCGCCACCGTGCGCCGCCCAGGGGGGTCTATATATGACCAGATCGGCACTTATGACATGACCAGTGAGGAGACCTACTATGAACGTGGGATCAATTTGCTGCATGGCTATTTGACTGAGGAATTTGT
>CAKQNH010000123.1 GCA_934255105.1 uncultured Pirellulaceae bacterium | reverse complement strand
GCGCTGCCCCATTGTGGATACTTGGTGGCAGACCGAAACGGGTGGCATCATGATGTCCCCGCTGCCGGGTGCTATCGCAACTAAACCGGGCAGTTGCACCAAGCCGCTGCCAGGCATCCGCCCGCGGATCCTCGGCGAGGATGGACGCGATATTCCTCAAGGCTCAGGCGGTATGCTGTGCATCGACTACCCCTGGCCGGGCATGCTGCGTGGGATCTGGGGAGACGACGAGCGCTATCGCCATCAATACTGGGAGCGTTTCCCAGGCATGTACTTGACGGGTGACAATGCGCGACAGGATGCGGACGGCTACTACTGGATCATGGGGCGGATCGACGACGTGATCAACGTTTCCGGACACCGTCTAAGCACGATCGAAGTCGAGAGCGCGCTGGTTTCTCACCCGGCAGTGGCGGAAGCCGCTGTGGTTGGAAGACCCGACGATATCACCGGCCAAGCCATCGCTGCCTTTGTGACGATCAAATCGGGCGAACCCGATGAAGCTCTGCGGCAGGCGTTGAAGATGCACGTCCGCAAAGAGATCGGCGCGCTCGCTCAGCCCAGCCAAATCCGCTTTACTAGCTCGCTTCCCAAAACGCGCAGCGGGAAGATCATGCGCCGACTATTGCGCGATATTGCCAGCGGCAAAGAGCAGGTCGGTGACACATCGACGCTCGAGGACTACACCGTCTTGGCCAGTTTGCGTACGGACGAAGATTAGGCTGACTGCCACTTGACAAACGCTCAGTGGTCAAGTTAGCTTTAGCTACTGTCTTTGATCCGATTAAATCAAGAATCTCAAATGAACTTGCGATTGCCTCCACCCTTCGTGACAACGCCGCTGGCAGCAGCCACCGCCGAGCGCACCGCCACGATCGACATTGCCATTATCGGCCGCCCGTGGGGCGGAGCTGGGTGAGGTCTCTCTAGTTTTTATGTAACCCCGAAGACCCCTGATGCTCCGTTGCTTCAGGGGTTTTTTTGTATCTCCAGTTGCGCCGACTGGTGCTCACAATCTACACTTTTGCTTCTGGAAGCCATGCGCTATGACACGCTCGATCGCCATCTATGACACCACGCTCCGCGACGGTACGCAGGGGGAGGGAGTCAGTTTCTCGCTGCATGACAAACTGAACATCTGCCAGCGCTTGTCTGAGATCGGCATCGACTTTATCGAAGGTGGTTATCCGCTGTCCAATGAGAAAGATGTCGCGTTTTTCCAGCGGGTCCGCAAGCTCGATCTCGGGCAGAGCCAAGTCTGCGCGTTTGGTATGACGCGTCGACGCGGTATCGCTGCCGCCGACGATCCGGGCATGCAGGCGCTGCTGCGAGCCGACACGCCGGTATGCACGATCGTGGGCAAGAGCTGGGACTTCCAGGTCACAGAGATCATCAACGCGGAGCTCGACGAAAACCTGCAGATGATCGGTGAGAGCGTCGAGTTCCTGGCCCGCAGCAGCCAAGTGGTCTACGATGCCGAACATTTCTTCGATGGCTTCAAAGCCAATCCGCAGTACGCCATGTCCACCGTTCGGGCCGCGGCCGAGGCGGGTGCCAAATGGCTGGCCCTGTGCGATACCAACGGTGGCTCACTACCATCGCACATCATGCACGCGGTAGCCGCTGTGGCTGAGGCTACGCGCGAGTTCGATGTGCAGTTGGCCATTCACTGCCACAACGATGGCGATCTAGCCACAGCCAACTCGCTGGCCGCCGTGCAGGCGGGTTGCAATCAAGTGCAGGGGACGATCAACGGCATCGGCGAGCGTTGTGGCAACGTCGATCTAATTGCGATCATCGCCAACTTGGGGCTCAAGTTCGAAGAGCTGCAGGTGCTGGGGGGGCGATCGCTGGAGCACTTGACCGAGCTCTCGCGGTACGTCTACGAGACGGCCAACCTGCAGTTGCGCAACAGCCAGCCATTTGTCGGACGAAGTGCCTTTGCCCACAAAGGTGGCATGCATGTACACGCGGTCAATAAAGCCGCGCACACCTATGAACACCTCGACCCCAGCTTGGTCGGCAACGAACGTCGCATCCTGGTCAGCGAGCTGTCCGGCCGCTCCAACATCATCGCCTTGACCACCAAGCACAACATCCAGGCCGACCGCCAGTTGATGGACACGATTTTGGGCGAGGTGGTGCGGCAAGAGAACTGCGGCTACCAATATGAAGCCGCTGAGGCCTCGTTCGACATGTTGGTCAAACGCTGTTCGGGGAGTTTTTCACCCCACTTCGATACGATCAAGTATCGCATTGTCTCGGGAGACCGAGACGTGCTGGGCCGACATGCCTTTGCCGAAGCCATCATCAAGCTGCGCGTGGGGAGCGAGGAGATCTTCGAAGCCGCCGAGGGGCAGGGGCCGGTCAACGCACTCGACTCTGCCTTGCGCAAGTGCTTGGGGAGCGTCTACCCGGCGCTAGCTCAAGTGTACTTGCTCGACTACAAAGTTCGCGTGGTCAATAGCGAAGAGGGGACAGCCGCCCGCATCCGCGTCAACATTGAAAGCTCCGACGGACAGCACGTCTGGCGGACGATCGGGGTGAGCGAGAATATCATCGAGGCCAGTTGGTTAGCCTTGGTCGATGCCGTGGAATACAAGCTACTGCTTGACGAAGGCAACCTGTAAAGCGATTGTCCCCAATCGTTTTCCATCACGTAAAACGATTGTCCCCAATCGTTTTTTGAAGCAATTGCTACAATTGCACTACTCCATCTCTATTCTCCGCTCCCCCACACGCTCTGGCTAACGGCCAAACGGCTAATGATTATCCGCACCTCTTTTCCCGACCCCAGCGAGCTTGCCTCGAATGGCGTGGACTCAAGCCGTAGTGGAAGTCGCCAGCACTTTCGGCCGCTCTACTTTGCTTGGAAAACCGAAACTCTTAGCGAGTTCCGCTACCAAAAAACACCTTAAGACCACGCCATTCAGAAGTTTTGAAGCTAGCTCCCCGCCATCCCATCTTCCATCGCCAAATCTTCCTGTCCGGATTTATAAAGTCAAGCTCTTCATCCGCCGACGCTGCCGATTTTCGCCCATAGGCTGCTATAATGAGGGTTAGACCCACGGTATCATGGCATGTCGTTCACCTGCCACCCCCTCTCCCACCGCAGTCAGAGAACGCCTGAATATGCTCACCTTCACAGCGCCCTGCATAGCGTCCCGCATTTCGGCAGCTTGGATCGCGATACTGCTCGGACTGGCTGGGGTTGCATCCGTAATCGCTCCCACGTTCGCCCGAGCCGATGAGCGAGTATCGTTTAATGCGGACATCCGGCCGATCCTCAGCGCAGCCTGTTTCAAGTGCCACGGCTTTGACGAAAGCACGCGCCAAGCCGACTTGCGACTCGACATCGCCGCCGGGGCGAGCCAGGTCATGAATTCGACAGACCTCAGCGAAAATATGCTATGGGAGCGGATCTCATCGACCGACGAAGATTCGGTAATGCCCCCTCCCGACGAAAACCGGCAACTGACTGAGCTAGAAAAGCAATTGCTCAAGCGTTGGGTCGAGCAAGGGGGGACGTATCAAGGCCACTGGGCATTTGAGCCCATCGCCGCCGTGGAGCCGCCGACACCCACCGACGCGCCCGCACCGTGGCAAGTCAATCCGATCGATGGCTTCTTATTCGCGCAGATGTCGCGTCACGGCTTGGCACCGCAAGCGGAAGCGGACCGTGAAACGCTCATTCGCCGCGTGGCATTTACACTCACTGGTCTGCCCCCGACGTTGGAGGAGGTGGATAGTTATCTGCTAGATACATCAGCCGACGCTTACGAGCGGATAGTGGATCGCTATCTCAATTCGCAGCATTACGGCGAGGAGATGGCCCGCCCCTGGCTGGATATCGCCCGCTATGGCGACACGCACGGTTTGCACTTGGACAACGTTCGCGACATCTGGGCCTACCGCGACTGGGTCGTCAACGCCTTCAACGCCAACAAACCCTTTGACGAATTCACGATCGAACAACTAGCTGGCGATTTGCTAGAAAATCCAACCCAACAGCAATTGGTTGCAACCGGTTTCAATCGCTGCAATGTCACGACTAGCGAAGGAGGTGCGATCAACGAAGAGTTCCTGTATCGCTACGCGGTCGAACGCGCGAGCACGACCTACGAAAGTTGGCTGGGATTGACCGGCGGATGCGCTGTCTGCCACGACCATAAATTCGATCCCATTTCAGCTAAAGAATTCTATCAAATCTATGCGTTTTATTACAGCTCGGCCGATCCAGCCATGGATGGCAATATCTCCAATACGCCCCCCTACCTCTCGCTCCCCACGCCCGCCCAGCAGCAGGAACTCGAGCACCTACGAGAGCTCGAACAAGCCTCAGAGAACCGCTGGCAATCGGCCGCTAGCGAACTGGCCAGCGCTTGGGACCAGTGGGTAGCCAGCCATACTGCGCCAGCAGATGCACAGCAGGCAGATGCACAGCCGGCAGATGCACAGCCGGCAGATGCACAATCAGCGACATCAAAGCCGGCGGCATCATCATCAGCGGTTGGGGCCAGCGGTGTCTACGACGTCTGGTTGGACGACGCGATTCCCTATGGGGCGACCGCGACCAACACATCGCGCAATGCAGAGGTTTGGCTGACTGCCGATCAAGTGGAAATTCCCATGGGGGATCGCGTGCTCGAGCAAGCCTTTGGAGACTTTCACGAACAGAATATCACCGGCGGTGTGGTGCCGCGCGTGGTCCCCCAGGATGCGCAATTGGAAGTTTGGTTGCGAGTCGATCCGCTGCACATCCCACAAGCCGTCATGCTGCAGTTGACGACGACTCAAGGTGCTCGAATGTTTGCGTGGGGGCAAGCCGATGCGTTGGGGCGTGGGGCATTTGATTCCAAGCATCAGCAGCGAGTTGGGGAACTACCCAGCGGCGGACAGTGGGCCAAATTGGTTTTGGATTCCGCCACGCTCGATCTCGCACCGGGTGCGACGGTCGATTCATTGAAGCTGGCGCAGTTTGGTGGCATCTGCCAGTGGGATGGTTTGGCCATCCGCGGCTCCGCCCCCGCGGTGCAGGATCCGCGCAACAGCATCGAAGCTTGGATCGCTTACGCAAAAGGCAAGAACATTCCGGTGGTCCCCAAGCCGGTGGCCGACGCGCTCAAGACGCCCGCCGCTGACCCGGACGATAGCCAGGGACTGCAATTTCAAATTCGAACGCAGTACTTGAAGCATATCGCCCGCAGCGTTCCTCCGCCGCTGGCGCGCTCACGAGCCGACGCCGAGCGCAATCGCCTGGCTGTCAAATTGTTGGCCGACACCATCCCTGGCACGTTGATCTACGGTGAACTGCCCCAGCCGCGCGAAGCTTTTGTAATGCTGCGAGGGGAATACGACCAGCCAGGTGAAGCGGTTGTCCCAGGGACGCCCGCATGCCTGCCTCCGCTGAGAATCGCGGGAGGCGACGCGACAGACGGTACAGCAGACGATGCGGCAGACGCAGCCAAAGCCGATGCGGCACCGCGCGCCACGCGGCTCGATCTGGCGAAGTGGCTGGTGCGCGACGATCAGCCGCTGACTGCGCGAGTAACAGTCAACCGCTTCTGGCAGCAAGTATTCGGGCTGGGGTTGGTGGAAACCAGTGGCGACTTTGGCGCGCAGGGCACGCCACCGAGCCATCCCGCGCTACTCGACTGGTTAGCCCACGATTTCCAGCAGGACTGGGACATCCGCCGACTAATGCGCAAGCTAGTCACGACGGCGGCCTTCAGACAAGCCAGCTACGTCGCACCCGAGGCGTATGCCAAAGACCCTAAGAATCAGTGGCTGGCTCGTGGCCCGCGGATTCGTCTGGCCGCCGAGCAGATTCGCGATGCGGCGCTGGCCAGCAGCGGGTTGATCAATTTGCGCATGGGTGGCAAGCCATTTCGCAGCTACCAACCGGCGGGGATTTGGGAACCGGTCGGCTATGGCAACAGCAACACGCGCTACTATCTGCGCGATCAGGGGGACGACCTGTATCGCCGCAGCTTGTATAGCTTTGTCAAACGAACCGCTCCCCCTCCATTCATGAGCAATTTCGATGCGCCCAACCGTGAACAGGTCTGCACTCGTCGCGAGCGCAGCAACACGCCGTTGCAAGCCCTGCAGTTGATGAACGATACGCAGCACGTAGAAGCCGCGCGAGCTTTGGCGGAGCGCATCTTGCAACATACAGCGACGACCGATGGCCGCATCGACGCGATGTTTCGCACGGTCCTGGCCCGCTATCCTGACGCCATGGAGCACGCTCAGTTAGCGAGCGCGCTATCGCAGTTTCAACAGCGCTACGCGGCGGACCCGCAGTCCGCTCAGCAACTGATTCAGGTGGGGCAGTCGCTGGCCACGCAAACTGTGGCTGCGGACGAACTGGCCGCCTACACATTACTCGGCAACTTGATCCTCAACCTCGACGAAGCGATCACCCGCAACTAGCGTCCACTGCACACACGAGATTCGGAAGACGAACATGGACCCCAGATTAGCATACGATTTAGCCCTCTCACGGCGGCAGTTTTTCGGCAGTTCTGGCTTGCGCATGGGTTCGCTGGCGATGGCCGCGCTGGCCGGTTCCGCGACGGCGTCCCGGGCTGGTTCCGCGCGAGCGGTGGCCAGCGACCAAGTCGTACACCCCGCTCTGCCGGGCCTGCCTCACTTCGCCCCCAAAGCTCGCTCGGTGATCTACCTGCACACTAACGGCGGGCCATCGCAGATCGATACCTGGGATTACAAACCTGGCCTAGGTGAGCAGTTCGACAAGGACCTGCCCGATTCGATTCGTTCGGGCCAGCGAATAACGACGATGACCAGCGGTCAGACGCGGTTTCCAGTGGCCCCCAGCAAATTCAAATTCGCACAGCACGGTCAATGTGGTCGTTGGGTGAGCGAGCTATTGCCGCATACAGCCAAATGCGTCGATGATATCGCACTGATCAAATCGGTACACACCAACGCCATCAACCACGATCCAGCCTGTACGTTTGTGATGACTGGTAGCGAAGTTCCCGGTAAAGCCAGCCTGGGAAGTTGGCTCGCCTACGGCCTGGGGAGTGAGAGCAATAATCTGCCGGCGTTTGTGGTGTTGACCCCCAGTTGGTCGAGTCGCGCGGCCGCTCAGGCACTGTTCACGCGGATGTGGAGCAGCGGATTTCTCCCCACGCGTTTCAACGGCGTGGCCCTCCGCAGCAGCGGTGACCCGGTACTCTACCTTCCCAATCCACCGGGCGTCACCGGCAGCGACCGACGCCAAATGCTCGACTCGCTGGCTCGGCTCAACCAACATCGCTTCGACCAAATCGGCGATCCGGAGATTCAGACTCGGATCGCTCAATACGAAATGGCTTTCCGCATGCAGACCAGTGTCCCCGAGCTGACCGACTGGTCGGACGAAAGCGAATCGACCCTGGCCATGTACGGCCCCGAAGTTCACACGCCGGGAACGTTTGCCGCCAGCGCGTTGCTGGCGCGGCGATTGGTCGAACGGGGTGTGCGCGTGGTGCAGTTGTTGCATCGCGGCTGGGACCAGCACGGCAATATCGCCAACGATCTGCCCGCTCAGTGCCACGACGTCGATCAACCCAGCGCTGCACTGCTGCGAGATCTCAAACAGCGTGGACTGCTCGATTCGACCCTGGTCGTGTGGGGAGGCGAATTTGGACGGACCGTCTATTGCCAAGGTGGATTGACGCGCGAGAACTACGGACGCGATCATCACCCGCGCTGCTTCCCCATGTGGTTGGCCGGCGGCGGTATCAAGCCGGGGGGTTCAGTCGGCGAAACCGACGACTTCAGCTACAATATTACCGAGCGTCCCGTGCACGTAAACGATGTCAATGCTACCATCTTGCGTTGCCTGGGAATCGATCACGAACGCTTTACGTTCCAGTTCCAAGGACTCGATCAACGCTTGACGGGTGTCGAACCCGCCTCGTTTGTCGAAGAGATTCTGCTGTAGCCAGCCACCGGAACATTGCAGTCGCAGATCTGGGTAGCCGAAGTCGCCAGACTTTGGATAATCCAAGCAGCGTCCAAAGTCTGGCGACTTCGGCTACGAGGGTTCTAATTTTGGCAGCTACGGATACGATGCTAAGCGGTTTAGGCTTGAAATCACAGGGATGGCGGCATGGATGCAAGATTGAACGACAGTCCCTTTGTCGACTTTGGGGACGACCTACTCTATCCCTTTGCGCGAGTCGGCCTGAGCCGCATCGAAGGCCACGGACCCAATCGCGATCAGCCAGCTCAACCTACTGCTGATCCCACTTGCCATGATGCTAGCCAAGCGTTGCGAGCGGACGTGAGGCGCTATGTCCCGCGAGTCCCCGGCGTGTATGGGATGCTCGATACGCTGGGGCGATTGATCTATGTGGGCAAATCGAAATGTTTGCGCAACCGGTTGCTGAGTTACTTCCTGCCCAACAACGAGGAGGACAAAGCGGGGCGGATCGTCCAATCGACGTGCGCCATCGTATGGGAGTATCAACCCAGCGATTTTGCCGCACTGCTGCGCGAGCAGAATCTGATTCGAGCCTTCCAGCCGCGGTACAACGTGCAGGGGATGCCGCGTCGTCAGCAACCGATCTATGTTTGCTTGGGGCGCGCTCCGGCTGAGCAGTTCTACACTGCGCGGCAGCAAGATCCCAAGGCGTTGTACTGTGTGGGGCCGCTATTCGGTACCACGCGCGC
This sequence comes from uncultured Pirellulaceae bacterium, assembly GCA_934255105.1. GTDB lineage: Bacteria > Planctomycetota > Planctomycetia > Pirellulales > Pirellulaceae > Aureliella. The sequence continues at coordinate 849 of CAKQNH010000123.1, read as the reverse complement.
GGGTCGGGCTGTGGAAGTGCTCAATCGAGTATTCAAGCTGCGCGACTGCAGCAGCAAGCAGCCTTGCAGCTTTACAGATCAACTGCAATTGTTCGACATAGCCTTGCGTCCAGGCTGTCTGCGATTGGAGATCCAGTCCTGTTTAGGGCCGTGCATCGCCGCCTGTTCGCGCAGCGTCTACAGTCGGCAAGTCGACATGGCGCGAGCATTTTTAGAAGGCAGCAACGACGCTCCCGTGGACGAATTGACCGCCGCCATGCAGAGCGCCGCCGCTGGGCGCCATTTTGAACAAGCCGCCGTATTGCGCGAAGATCTCAAGGCGATCAGTTGGCTCAATCGCCGAGCGGGTGACATGGCACAGGCGCGCCAGCGATACACGTTTGTATATCCGGTGAAAAGTCAGACGTCATCGCAGCAACCGCTCGGGCACGCCTCGCGCGAAGTTTGGTATTTGATTCGTCGAGGGCTAATTGAAGGCGCTGTAGCTGGCCCCACTTCGAGCGCCGAGAGGCGGCAAGTCGAAAGTTTGCTAAAAAAATGGCTCGCCAGTGATCGCTGTATAGGAAGCAACTTTACACCCCGGCCAGAAACGCTAGCGCTGGTCACTAGTTGGTTCCGCAACAACCGCGCCGAGCTCAAGCGAACATTCCTACCCAGCGCCAAAGCCATAGTCGTTGATCGCTCCGCCGATCAGATGCGCAAGCAAAAAAGTCGTTGATCGCTCCGCCGATCAGATGCAAAAGTAAAACATTCGCCGCTCATAGCCTGTGCATTTATACGATTGCAAGGTTTGAATAGTAGCGGAAGTCGCCAAGACTTTCGACAGCTCCTTGGCCGAAAGTCTTGGCG
>CAKQNH010000122.1 GCA_934255105.1 uncultured Pirellulaceae bacterium | reverse complement strand
CCCTTCCGCCCTCCCCCTCGCCTAGGCTCGACCCCTCCCGCTGCGCGGGCAGGGGTACGATTCGCGCTGCTGATAATGAGCTGAGACTGACTTGTGGGAATTAAACGGGCAGGAGTGCGCGTTTTACACGACAACGGGCAGGAGTGCCCGTTCTACACGACAACGGGCAGGAGTGCGCTCTACTCGAAAACTGGCAGGAGTGCGCGTTTTCCACGAAAACGGGTAAGGAGTGCGCGTTTTCCACGAAAACGGGCAGGAGTGCGCGTTTTACGGGAGGCAGCCATACGGCAAATTGCTAAAGTGCACATGAATTACTCATTGACATATCGTGATGTTACGATATACTTGTGTATGGGAGGTCAACGATGGCTACAAAATCTAAAACGACAACGAAACCCGCCGGAAGTCCGGCGGCGTTTGCCCAGGCGGCCGAGTGCCTGAAGACGCTGGCGCACCCGGTCAGGCTGCGCATCGTCCAGTTGTTGCTGCATGGGCGCTATACCGTCGGGGAACTGGCAGAGGATTGTCAAATCCCAGACAACGTCGCTTCGGAGCACCTACGGCTGATGCAGCGATGTGGGTTTTTTACGAGCGAGCGCGAGGGCCGACGGGTGTACTACCAAGTCGCCGAGCCGCATTTGCAGAATATCATGCAGTGCGTGGAGAGTCGGTTTTTGGAATGATGTCCGCGGCGGAAACGCCATCCCTTTTTTTACCATACATATCGTAAGGTTACGATAGCACGATAATACTCTACGAAGAAAGAAAAACGAAAATGAGTCAAGCTCAGTCAATCACAGTACAGCAACTCGCCCAGCGGAACGATCAGGCGGCCGTCGATGTCGTCGACGTTCGCACGCCAATGGAGTATCGCCAAGTGCATGCCGAGGTGGCGCGAAGTGTGCCACTCGACGCACTCGATCCGTCGGCGGTGATGAAGCAGCGCAATGGATCAGCCGATGAGCCGCTGTATGTCATCTGCAAAAGTGGAGCCCGCGCTGCGAAAGCTCAAAAGAAGTTCTTCGACGCGGGCTTTACCAACGTCGTCAATATCGAAGGCGGCACCGATGCCTGGGTTAGCGCTGGACTGCCGGTCGTGCGCGGTAGAGAGTCGATGTCGCTGGAACGGCAAGTGCGAATTGCAGCGGGAGCGATCGTGCTTACCGGTGCCCTGCTGGGTCTATTTGTGCATCCCTACTTCACAGGCATCTGCGCTTTTGTCGGGGCGGGTCTTGTGTTTGCCGGCCTGACGAATAGCTGTGCGATGGGGATGATGATCGCTAAGATGCCATGGAACCGGCACGCGGCTGAATCATGTGGGGTCTAGCGGTTGTCTTTGGCGAAGGAAAAAACTCATGCTACTCAAATATTTCTATGACCAAGCTCTGGCTCACGCATCCTACATGGTCGGCTGTCAACGCGCCGAAGTCGCCGTAGTGGTCGATCCGGGGCGCGATATCGAGCCGTATCTCGAGATGGCCCAGCGCGAAGGTCTCAAGCTGGTTGCCGTGGCGGAGACCCATATCCACGCGGATTACGTTTCAGGCGCACGAGAGTTGGCCGACCGGGTTGGAGCCAAGCTGTATGTATCGGACGAAGGGCCAGCGGAATGGAAGTACCAATTCGTCGATCAGTACGATCATCAGTTGCTCAAAGACGGCGACTCCTTCATGATCGGCAACATTAGATTTGACGCATTGCACACCCCTGGCCACACTCCCGAGAGCATCTCGTTTGTGCTGACTGACGAAGGTGGAGGCGCCGACAAACCGATGGGCATCTTCACGGGTGACTTTGTGTTTGTGGGATCGATTGGCCGCCCCGACCTGTTGGAGGAGGCTGCCGGTTTGGCTGACACAGCAGAACCCGGCGCACGGCAACTGTTCCATTCAGCGGAGCGATTCAAGCAACTCCCCGACTACCTACAGGTTTGGCCCGCGCATGGTGCCGGAAGCGCCTGTGGCAAAGGCTTGGGAGCAATTCCATCTACTACGGTGGGCTACGAAAAACTGTTCAACCCGGCGCTGCAGTTCACCGACGAAGATAAGTTTGTGAAGTACATTCTGTCTGACCAGCCAGAAGCCCCCAAATACTTTGCGGTGATGAAACGAGTCAACAAGGAGGGTCCAGAGGTCATTGGTGACCGTGGCCTGCCTGAGCTCCAGTCGGTGGAATCGTTAACCAAGGTATTGGATGAAGCGACGGTTATCGACCTAGCCGACTCCGCGCATTTCGCCGAGGGGCATGTGCCACGAACGATCAACATCCCAACCGCTATGCTGGCCGCATGGGCTGGCTGGGTTGTCGACTACTCCAAGCCAGCCTACCTGATCGCCGATCCCAGCCAGCTCTCCGAAGCGACGTGGGTGCTGCGCAAGATTGGCATGGACGATGTGCGCGGCTACTTCGATGCGGCGCAGGTACGCGCCGCCGGCCTGGCTAAGCAGAGCTACCAGTCGGCTACGCCGGCGGAATTAAAATCCCGCATCGAGTCGGGCGCGGTTAAGTTGCTGGATGTCCGCAGCGATGAAGAATGGAAGGCGAGCCGCATCGCAGGGGCCGAGCATCGGTTCCTAGGTCGTCTGCCAGACAACATCGCGTCGCTAGATAGCAGCCAGCCGATCGTGGCTCATTGCCTGGGTGGAGGTCGTTCGGCCATCGCCGTCAGTCTTCTGCAAGCTGCTGGGTTAGAAGTCATCGATATGACAGGCGGATTCAGAGCCTGGACCCAGGCCGGTCTACCGATTGATAAGTCCAAAATCGCGTCATAAACAACTGTAGTAGCCGATGTCGCCAGACTTTGGAAAGCGGCTTAGGCGTCCAAAGTCTGGCGACTTCGGCTGCCCATTAAACACACAAAACCAAAAGGCAAGGATCGATGAAGATAGTCATAATTGGCGCCGTTGCAGGTGGAGCATCTGCGGCAGCTCGCGCACGGCGGCTGGATGAGGATGCGGAGATCGTTCTCATCGAGCGTGGCGTTGAGCCGTCGTTCGCCAACTGCGGACTTCCCTACTATGTCGGCGGTGAAATCCAGTCGCGAGACAAGCTGCTGGTGGCGCCAGCCGCACAGCTTCGGCAGCGTCATCGCCTCGACGTGCGGACTCAGCAGGAGGTCACCGCCATCAATCGGGCTGAGCAATCGGTAACGGTCAAAGATCTGAAGACTGGTGAAAGCTATTCAGAGACATATGACCGACTGGTTATCTCGACGGGTGCCTCACCGTTTCGGCCACCGATTCCAGGTATCGATGGCCCGTATGTTTTGGAGTTGCGCGATCTGGTCGACGCCGATCGAATGCTCGAACTAGCGGTAGCGGATCGCAGTCGTCGAGCGGTCATTGTGGGAGCTGGCTTCATTGGCATCGAAGTCGCTGAGAATCTGGTTCGTCGCGGACTCGATGTTACCTTGGTCGAACTGGCTGATCAAATTCTGCCGCCGTGGGATGCTGAAATGGTGCGCCCGCTGGAAGAGCATCTGCGCGCCGAAGGTGTCACACTGCGATTGAGCGATTCGGCCGAAGCGTTCGGAAATTGTCCACCGGACGACGGAAACTTGACGGTAAAACTCAAATCGGGTGAAGTCCTATCGGCTTGTTTCGCTGTTGTGTGCATCGGGGTGCGGCCTGAAAGTAAACTGGCGGCCGACGCCGGGATCGAGTGTGGTTCGCGCGGTGGTATCGTCACCAACGATCACATGCAGACCAACGATCCGAACATCTACGCTATAGGCGATGTGGCGCAGGTCAAGGACTTCATCACGGGCGAACCGACTCAAATTCCGTTAGCTGGTCCAGCAAATCGCCAGGGTCGCATCGCCGCCGATCACATCTTCGGCCGCAGTTCGGCTTATCGAGGCACACAGGGGACGGCGGTCGTGGGAGTCTTCGGCAAGACCGCCGCCATGACTGGCCACAGTGAGAAATTGCTCAAACCGGCAGGCCGGCCCTATGAAAAGATCTACATCCACCCCACCGATCACGCTGGTTACTATCCCGGCGCGACGCAGATGACTTTGAAGTTGCTGTTCAATCCTGAAGATGGCCGCATCTGGGGCGCACAGGCGGTGGGGACGCATGGAGTGGACAAACGCATCGACGTCATCGCCATGGCGATTCATGCTAAAATGACAGTCTACGATTTAGAGGAGGTCGAACTGTGCTACGCGCCGCAGTATGGCTCTGCCAAAGACGCGGTCAACATGGCTGGTTTCGTTGCGGCGGGTGTCTTGCGTGGGGATCATCCGCAGGTTCACTGGGGCGATCAAGCGAATTTCTCTGACTCGGATAGTTGCGTGTTGCTGGACGTCCGCAGCGAGGCTGAATTTTCTCAGGGACACCTGCCTAATGCGCGGAACATTCCGCTGGAGGTACTCCGTGAGCGACTTGTTGAATTGCCGCGAGATTGCCAGATCGTTCCGTACTGTTATGTCGGACAACGTGGCTACATGGCTACTCGACTGCTGCTGCAGAAGGGCTTTGAGGCTAACAATTTGAGTGGTGGCTACTGCCTCTGCCGCGACTCCGGCAAACTGAACGGCTCGACGTCCGATTGACATTGCAATGTGGCCCGACGCTCCGCGTCGGTCAACCTGTAACCGGCGGCGTTAGCCGCAGACCGCCGTCGCTCAACTAGTGCTCTGTCCAGCTTTAATATTGGGGTAGAGCGTAGAGCAGTTGTCCCAACTGCTTCGGGAAACGGTTGGGACAACCGTTCTACAATTAAGGCTGCAACCCCAAGTTTAACGAATGACCAACTACTTAATTACAAACGCATGAACATTGACTGGATTACCATGAAACGCTGGAGTTGGCGATTACTGAAGATTATGGCTGGTCTTTTAATCGTTGGAGGCCTGCTCTACTGGATGAACTTCTCGCCGCTGCCGGTCGCCTCGCATACGGTCGAACGGGGGACGATCGTGGCTGAAGTAATGGGTACGGGAACACTAGAGGCCCGGGTGCAGACGACCGTCAGCCCCAAAATTTCCGGTCGCGTAGTCGATGTGCTCGTGGATCAAGGGGCGCGAGTCACCGCGGGCGATCTGCTGGTGCGACTCGACGATGCGGAACTACAACAGCAAGTGCTAATTGCTCAAGCCAACGTAGATGCCGCGTCTGCCGGAATCGTCCGACTGCTAACTGATAAACGACGTGCTACGGCCGTCTATGAACAAACGCGGAAGAGTGACGAGCGAACTCAAGCGTTGTTAAAGCAGAATGCCATAAGTCCTGAGGAAGCTGACAAAGCTGTCGAAGCTCTGGCTGTTGCCGATGCAGGCGTAGCCCGCGCCGAGGCGGCCATTGCCGAGGGGCAGAAGGAACTCGTTGCCGCAGAAAAAACCCTGGAGTATCACCGCGCCAGGCTGCACGATACGAAGGTTGTCGCCCCATTCGATGGCTTGATTGTCAAGCGTAGACGCGAGCCCGGAGACGTGGTTGTCCCCGGCAGTTCCATTCTGACCTTGATTTCAACCGACGAATTATGGATCAGCGCCTGGATCGACGAAACGGAGATGGCACGCCTGCAGACCGATCAATCGGCGCGGGTCATATTCCGCTCGCAGCCCGATCGCTCCTATCCTGGCAAGGTGATCCGTTTGGGGCGCGAGGCGGATCGTGAAACTCGCGAGTTCATCGTCGATGTCCGCGTGCTCGAACTCCCCGAGAACTGGGCGGTGGGCCAGCGAGCTGAAACTTATATTGAAACTGAGCGCAGCGCGGACTCGATCGTGCTCCCCTCCCGGTGGTTGGTCGAACGTGACGACGCAAGCGGCGTCTTCATGAATATCGACGGCCACGCGGTCTGGCAGCCACTCGAGATCGGCATTCGCAGTCGGGATGCTGTAGAAGTATTAGAGGGACTTGAAGTGGGAGACGTCGTAGTCACTCCCAAAGATGCGCTGACCGCACTGAAAGACGGCCGCCGGGTGACCTCGCCATGAACCTTGCCATCAAAGATATTCGACACAACTTGGGACGATTCGCACTCACCGCAGTCGGTATTGGCATGTTGCTGATGGTCGTGATGGGCATGGGTGGCATCTATCGCGGCGTTGTTGAGGATGCCACTTTGCTGATCGACCGCGTAGGAACAGACCTGTGGATTGTTCAGCGTGATACGCGTGGACCGTTCGCCGAACAATCTCGCGTACCCGCCAATTTAGTGCACCGCGCGGCCACTGTGCCTGGCGTACAATCGTCACGGGAATTTGTGTACCACACGATCCAACGCCAGCGCGACGGCAAACCCCTGCGCATCGCCGTGCTGGGCCTGAGCTGGCCGAACGACAAAGGCCAGTGGATACCGCTGGTCTCCGGCCGACCTCTAGGACAGGCGCACTATGAAATGATCGTCGATCAGACGCTCGGCCTTGCAGTCGGCGACGAACTTGAGCTCGGCAAAGAAACGTATAGCGTCGTAGGCACCACCAACAACATGATCAGTTCCAGTGGCGACGGAATCGCCTTCTTTTCGGTAGCCGATGCTCAGGCTATTCAGTTTGATACACCCGGTGAAGCCGTGCGACTGGAGCGTGCGGCCAGAGAATCACGCGGCGAAACATTTGAGCAGGTGATTCAACAGCCGATTATGTTGGAGAATGCCAGTCGCCCAGCGGCACAGCTTCCGGCAATCGCTCTACCGCAGGTCAGCGCCGTCATGCTCACCTTATCACCCGGAGCTTCGCTCAGCCAAGTGGCTGACACAATTGCTGGTTGGGGCGACGTATCGGTGTATACGGCTGATGGGCAACGCGAACTATTGCTCAAGGGGAGCGTCGAAAAGGTGAGAAAGCAAATCGGATTGTTTCGCGTCCTGCTAACAGTCATCGCCGCTATCATCATGGCCTTGATTCTGTACACGCTAACGCTGGACAAGCTCCACTCAATCGCTTTGCTGAAATTGATAGGTGCCCCCAATACGGTCATTCTCGGAATGATCTTGCAGCAAGCACTGATACTTGGCGTGTCGGGATTTGTAATCGCCTATTTGGTCGGTCGACAATTGTTTCCCATGTTTCCACGGCGCGTGATTCTAGCTGACACAGACCTGATGCAACTGGCCGCCATCGTGCTAGCCATCTCGGTGTTGTCCAGCCTGTTGGGCATTTGGAAGGCGTTGAAGGTCTCACCTAACGAAGCGATAGCATGACACACAGCAATGCGATAAATGCGATTGAAGCCGAGGGCCTGACCAAGATCTACGGTAGCGGCAACACTGAGGTAGTAGCCATGCGCGACGCGACTATGCACGTCAAGCAAGGTGAAGTCGTAGCCCTGCTCGGCCCCAGCGGATCGGGAAAGTCTACTTTCTTGACCGCCGTCGGGCTCATCAATCCGCCCACCTCTGGTCGCATTACCATCGGAGGCAAACTAGTTCAAGACGGACAAACGCCACATGTCAACCTGCGATCTTTTCGTCGACAAAATATCGGGTTCATCTTTCAAAAATCAAATCTCATTCCGTTTCTGTCTGCCGCAGAGAATATACAAATCGCTTTGGAGCTGAATGGGGAGTCAAAGAGTACTGCACGACGCCGCGCCCTCGAATTGATGGAATATTTGGGCGTTGACGACCGAGCTGATAACTTGCCGTCCATGCTCTCTGGCGGGCAGCAGCAACGCATCGCCGTCGCTCGGGCAATCGCCAATCGCCCGAGCGTCATCCTTGCCGACGAACCCACCGCAGCGCTTGACGGACAACGAGGCCGCCAGGTGATGGAGTTATTTGCTAAGGTAGCGCATGAACAAGGTGCGGGGGTCATCGTCGTCACGCACGACCAGCGCGCGCTGGATGTGTTCGACACGATCTATGAGATGGAAGACGGACTGATGCAGAAGGTGGAGCATGCCAAGAGCACTCGCCACAGCACGGTCGGTTAAGCTTAAAGTAAGCACCCACGCATAAGTTTATGCGCACAATTAGCCGCTTTGGCAAAAGCCAGGATTTTTTGATATGACAGGCAATTTATGCATGGATGCTTGTCCTGCAAATTGGACTCCAACTCGGCTAACTCGATCAGCAAGGCCATGGTAGATTTTTCGCATTTCGCATTTCGCGGTGGAACCGCGAGTTTCGAAAGCCGATGGTGCGGCGCAGCGGAACCATCGGAGGACTTCCATCGTCGAGTTCACACAAGTTGCGACCTCGAAGACGTGCCGCGCGCTGGTGAAGTCTCGTTCTCGGTCGCCGATGCAAAAGGGATGATGTAGGGTGAGGGTGCCACGGTTTCCTGGGGTTGCGCTTGGCTCGCTGATGCTCGCCGGCGCTGCACCCCAGGCTAACGAAATCCGCGGTTTCACCGCTAACGGCAAGATGCAAGATCGCGAATGGAACTATGAAATTGCAGCAACGTATATGGATAACCTTGAAAGCATGGCTAGCCGATTGGGCGTCAGCCAAGGTTGTTTGATATAACAAGTAACTTATGCACGAGTGCTTAACAGTTCGCGGTTGTGCAATATAGTCGCTGATCGCTCCGTCGATCAGTCGCTTGGGGACGATCGCGTATCGGTCGACGCGACCGATGCGTCATTCACGAAAAGCAATGATCGGCGGAGCGATCAACGACTAAGGAGCAATGATCGGCGGAGCGATCAACGACAGGGAAGCAAATGATCCAACGGCTACTGCGTGAACGATTGCAACTTAGATTAGCTGGCGACGATCAGTCAGCCGATGTGGGAATGAAATTTGCTTACCGGTCAACTGCAAGTAATCTTGAACATGTTTTGGAGACAAAAACTGTGGACCGCGAAAAATATCAGGCGCTCGTCGAGACCTTCTTTGGCTGGGACCAGCCGGCGATTCTTTCCATCTTGGAAGAGTTGTTAACAGCGGCGGCGGGCAACGACCCTCTCCACCCCGGTCGGGTCATGTCGCAAAACTATGAAACGGCGGGTGCCAATCCAGAAATCCATGTGCTACCTGGCAATCTGAAAGATGCGCGCGATGCTATCTTTCCATACTTTTGGGGCACCGATGGATGGGATAGCCCACTTCATTTGGAAAACGTCCGTGGCCCAGCCAATCGAGCGTCGCTAATCGGCGCCTTTGCCTGTTTGCTGAAAAACCCCAACCTGTGTACCGATCGCTACAGCCAACGCTCCAACGAGCTAGAAGTGAAAGCCATTACAACTTTGGCCAACCTCATTTTCTATCACACGCAAGAGCCTTGGGGAGTGTTTACCATCGGCGGCACCATCTCCAATCTGTATGGTGCTAAGATCGGTGTGGAAAAAGTCGTGCCTGGTGCCATGCAAAATGGACTTGGCCGACAGCGCGTCGTGGGGTTGTGCTCGTCGGCCAGCCACTATTCCAACAAGACGGTCGCCGGCTGGCTCGGTATCGGCACGCAGCAACTGATCGAAGTTGCCACCGATGAAAACCTGGCAATGCGGCTGGATTTGTTGGAACGACAACTGGACGAACTCTACGCTGATGGTGCCAAAGTTGCTTTTGTGGTAGCCACGTTTGGCACTACGGACGGCTTCGGCATCGACGATGTGGCCGGGATCAGGTCGGTCATCGAAACGG